>NZ_JBFTPJ010000918.1:0-2336 GCF_056398445.1 Variovorax sp. 01T439_2 | reverse complement strand
CCATATCGGCGACGCGGGCGATGCCGGGCTGGGCGAACTCGCGCGCGCATTGGCAAGCGACTGCCCGGGCTACCGCTGGCTCGGCGCCCTGCCCCATGCGCAGACCCGCCAGCGCATCCAGCGCGCCCACGTGCTGGTGCACACCAGCGCGCTGGAAGGCGGGGCCCACGTGATCATGGAGGCGGTGCGCAGCGGCACGCCGGTGCTGGCGTCGCGCGTGCCTGGCAATGTCGGCATGCTCGGCAACGACTACGCGGGCTACTTTCCGCACGGGGATGCCGCCGCGCTGGYGGCGCTGCTCGAGGCCTGCCGCGCGGGCCAGGGGTCCAAAGACCGCGCGGCCGGTCTGCTCGACAGCTTGCGCACACAATGCGCGTTGCGCGCGCCGCTGTTCGACCCCAGGGCCGAGCAGGCCGCACTGTTCCAACTCCTGAACGAACTCCAGCCACCACCACCATGAACGCTGCCCTCCCGCAAGCCCCCGCCGCCGAGCCCCGCCTCACCTCGCTGTCGCACGGCGGCGGCTGCGGCTGCAAGATCGCGCCCGGCGTGCTGTCGGAAATCCTCAAGGGCACGGCGCGCATGCCGATGCCGCCCGAGCTGCTGGTCGGCATCGAGACGGCCGACGACGCGGCCGTCTACCAGCTCAACGACGAGCAGGCGCTGATCGCCACCACCGACTTCTTCATGCCGATCGTCGACGATCCGTTCGACTTCGGCCGCATCGCGGCCACCAACGCGATCTCCGACGTGTACGCGATGGGCGGCAAGCCGATCCTGGCGCTCGCGCTGGTCGGCATGCCGATCAACGTGCTCAGCACGGCGACCATCGGGCGCATCCTCGAAGGCGGCGAATCGGTGTGCCGGGCGGCGGGCATTCCGATCGCGGGCGGCCACACCATCGATTCGGTCGAAGCCATCTACGGGCTGGTCGCGCTCGGGCTGGTCCACCCGAAGCGCGTCAAGCGCAATGCCGGCGCCAAGGCCGGCGACCTGCTGGTGCTGGGCAAGCCGCTGGGCGTGGGCATCCTGTCGGCGGCGCTCAAGAAGGAAGCACTCGACGCGGCCGGCTACCAACGCATGATCGCCACCACGACGCGGCTGAACACGCCCGGCCCCGAGCTCGCGGCGCTCGACGGCGTGCATGCGCTGACCGACGTGACGGGCTTCGGCCTGGCCGGCCATGCGCTGGAACTGGCGCGCGGCGCAAAGCTGTCGCTGGAGATCGACTGGCAGCAGGTGCCCGTGCTGGAAGGCGTGCGCGGCCTCGTGCAGTCGGGGCATGTCACCGGCGCCTCCGGCCGCAACTGGGCCGGCTACGGCTCCGATGTGGCGCTGCCGCAGAACTTTGCCGAGGAAGAGCGCGCCCTGCTCACCGACCCGCAGACCAGCGGCGGACTGCTGGTTTCTTGCGCGCCCGAGGCACTCGACGAGGTATTGGCCATCTTCCGCCGGCATGGCTTCGACGACGCCGCGGTGATTGGCGCTGCCAGCGCGCAAGGGAGCGCGCCGCGGCTGGTGATYCGCTGACGGGCTGCCGGGACCGCGGCTCGGGCTATCTCGCACCCAGTCGCTTCTGGATTGCGTTCATCTCATCGATCTCCTTGCGCTGCGAGCTCGAGATCTGCCCGCACAGCCTGACCAGTTCCGGGTCCTTGAGCTCGGCCTCGCGGCACATGAGGATGGCGCCCGAGTGGTGCGGCACCATCGAGGCGATGAACTGCCTGTCGCCGATCAGGCCCTGCTGCCGAGTCCCGGCCAGGGCGGCGACAAACAGGATCGCGAGCCCCGCATGGAGCGCCGCATTGAGCGCCTTGCTGCGGTACATGCCTCGCATGGTGGCGAGCATGATGATTCCCATCGGCGCGACCATGGTGAGCGCCATGTAGAACATGTTGAGGTTGTTCCGGAAGTCGCCCCAGCCGTCGATCATCGAAAACATGACCAGGTACATGACGGCGAGGCTGAGCAGCATGTTCACTGCAAACATCCCGTAGGGGTGCCCGCCTTGGTGCTGCGGGGCATGTTCGTGAGGTTCCATCGTGTTCTCTCTCTCTGCAAAGACGAGCATGGGCCCGTTGCCGTACCCTGCGCAACAAACGAAACCCGATGCTCCTTTTGCAAAGCTGTGCTCGCGTAGGAAAAAAGCGCATCGCCTCGTGGGAAGCTGCAAGCGGCGGCGCGGTGTTCGATGCGCCGCGCCATGGCTACACGCGGGCATTGCTGGAGGCCACGCCGCGGCCGCTGGCCTCGCTCGCATTGCCCGAAGCACAGTCCCTTCCCGAAGAAATCTTCGCCTGAGCGGCGCGCACCGACGGCATCCCGCAAAAAAACGG
>NZ_JBFTPJ010000917.1:0-2338 GCF_056398445.1 Variovorax sp. 01T439_2 | reverse complement strand
CCGTAGCGGTCGCACAGTGCCCGCACGAGGCGCAGGTAGTCGGGGTCGTGCATCGCCATGCCGGTGGCGCATTGCACCAGCGGCTCGACGATCACGGCGGCGATCGATGCATGCCGTTCGGCCAGCAGCGCTTCGAGCTCGGCCGCGGCACGGCGCGCCACGGCAGCGGCGTCTTCGCCCGACCGCGCGGCCCGGGCGTCGGGCGATGCCACGAGGTGCGCATTCGCGAGCAGCGGCGCGTACGCGTCGCGGAACACCGGCACGTCGGTCACATGCAGCGCGCCCAGCGTTTCGCCGTGGTAGCCCTGCCGCAGCGCGACGAAGTCCTGCTTGCCGCTGCGGCCCGCGTTGCGCCACGTATGAAAGCTCATCTTCAACGCGATCTCCACGGCCGAGGCGCCGTCCGAGGCATAGAAGCAGTGGCCCAGCGCATCGCCGGTCAGCGCGGCGAGCCGCTCGGCCAGCTCGACGGCCGGCGCGTGCGTGCAGCCCGCGAGCATCACGTGCGAGAGCGTGTCGAGCTGGTCCTTGAGCGCGGCGTTGATGGCCGGGTGCGCATGGCCGAAGAGATTGACCCACCACGAGCTCGTTGCGTCGAGGTAGCGGCGGCCGTCGTGGTCGAACAGCCAGACGCCCTCGCCCCGCGCGATCGGCAGCGGCGGCACCGCTTCGAGCCGGATGCTCTGCGTGCACGGATGCCAGACATGGCGCCGGCTGCGCTGCTGCCAGCCGGCGTTTTTCGATGCTGCGGGCATCGAGGAAGAAGCAATCGTTGGCGGCATCCGCGCATTCCTTTGGGGGCAAGGCGCGGGATCGTATCGGCGCCCATGCGGCGCGGCAAACCGCCGGTGCGGGCATCGGAATGCGGGCACTTGAACGACGTTGGCCGGGGTAGCACGCCCGTTCGGACCAAGGCCGCGCAACAGGACGGCATCGTGTACGGAGGCGGGTCCGCAAGGCCAATGCAAGTTGTCTTGGCGGCGACAAAGATTTTTGCGGAGTATCGAGTTCTTACCTTGATCGGGGGGTGGTTGGCGTGATCGGACAGCCTGGTGGCAGATATCGGCTATCGGCAGATTCCGCGCCCCGCCGTGCCTGCGCATGAGGCTTGGACGACGCCCGCGGTGGGCCAATTCCGACACCGCCGAGCAGGCACCGCGCGGACAAATGAATGTCCATCCATTCATCATTCATTCGAAGGAGCAGCCCATGTCCAAGACGAACCCCAACACGCCCGACGAGCGTGGTTCGTTGCCTCCCCAGCACAACAAGGCCGGCCACCAGAGCCCGACACCGCGCAACGAGCCGCGCCGCACCACCGAGAGCCGCCACGACCGCGAAAGCCACGTCGGCGGCAGCAACCAGAGCCAGTCCCGGCGCGGCGGCGCCGGCGGTTCCACGCATTGACGGGAGCGGCCTGAAGGCCGCCGAACTGCCGGAGCCGGCAACATGTCCCATCGCAACGAAGCCACGGCCGCGCTGAAGGCGCTCAGCGTGGCGACCGACGCCTGCCGCGAATGCCCGCTGGGCGCGCATGCGACCCAGTCGGTGTTCGGCGAAGGCCCGGTCGGTGCGGCGCTGATGGTGGTGGGCGAGCAGCCCGGCGACAAGGAAGACCTGGTCGGCCGCCCCTTCGTGGGCCCGGCCGGCAAGCTGTTCGACCGCGCAGTGGCCGAACTCGGCTGGTCGCGCGAGAAGCTCTACGTGACCAATGCGGTGAAGCATTTCAAGTACGAGCCGCGCGGCAAGCGCCGCATGCACAAGACCCCGGGCCAGCGCGAAGTGGATGCCTGCCACCACTGGCTCGAAAGCGAGATGGAGCTCGTGCAGCCGCGCGCCTGCATCGCGCTCGGCGGCACGGCCGCGCGCTCACTGCTCGGCCGGCCGGTCGCGGTGATGAAGGAGCGCGGCCAGTGGGTCGAGGATGCCGCAACGGGCCGCCGCGTGCTGGTCACGCTGCATCCCTCCGCCCTGCTGCGCGGCGATCCGCTGCAGCGCGAAGCGGCTTGGGAAGCCTGGCTCAAGGACCTGTCGATGGCTTCGGAGCTGATGAAGAAAGCCGGGGCCAGGCGCCCGGCCGAAAAACAGCCCGCCGCAAAAAAGCCGGCCGCAAGGCCCGCCGCAAGTCACGCGCGCCGCCGCGTGCGCATGGTGATGGAATAGCGCAGCGCCTCGGTCGGCGCGATGCTGTGCTGCCAGGCCCAGCGCGCTTCGCCGCGCAGCATGTAGATGGAGCGCGGCTCGATCAGCAGCTGCAGGCTCGCAGGTGCGCTGGCGCTGGCCGGCGGATAGGGCCGCAGCTGCATCACCGCGTCGCCCTGCAGCGAAACGCCCACGA
>NZ_JBFTPJ010000916.1:0-2346 GCF_056398445.1 Variovorax sp. 01T439_2 | reverse complement strand
CAGGAGCTCGGCGCCGCCAACAAGCAGTTCCAGCTGCCGAGCAATGCGAATGCCAAGCTCGACCCGCGCATCCCCGACTTCAAGAAGATCAGGTTCATCAACTACGACTACGCGAAGTACGGCGCCAGCGCCGAGCGCCGGCGCCTGATCGCGCGCTGGGAAAAAGACGTCAATTCGCTGCCGCGCTAAGTGCAAGCCGCTTCCATCGGCAGCGCGCCGGCCAATCCGGCGTCGGTGGCCGCCGCCCGGCGGGCGCAGCGCTGGATCCGGGCGTGGGTGGCGCTGGGTTTCGCGGCCTACCTGCTGCTGCCCTGGTATGCGATCCAGGACGCCACCTGGTACGAAGCCGTTCCGCAGGTCTTCGGCCGGGCCGAGGGCGCCAACGGCCTGATGCAGGCACTCACGCAGGGACGCGGCTGGCTCTTCATCGGGCTTGCAGGCCTGGCGATGTGCGCCATCGGCGCCTGGCGGCCGGCCGGCCGCGCGCAGGGGCGCTGGCTGCTGGCGGGCGGCGCCATCGGTGCCTTGGGCCTGGCGATCACCGGCTTCGCCATCGGCGCGCGCGGCTGGAGCCTTGCGGCGCTCAACACGCAGTTCGGCGAACTTGCGATCAACCAGTTCGGCATCGGCGCGGGCGGCGCCGTGGCGCTCGCGGCGCTCACGATGCTGGCGGCCTTCGGCGTTGCGCGGCTCGGGCTTTTCAAGGGCGACCTGTTCGTGGCGGCCGCGGTCGTCGGCTGCGGGGTGCTGATGGCGCTGTTCATCGCCTACCCGGTGAGCAAGGCGCTCGCGGGTGCCTTCCTCGACGAAGACGGCCGCTGGTCGATCACGGCCTTTGCCGCGCGCGTGTTCGCCGAACGCATCTGGGGCGTGGGCTGCCTGGCGGGCGGGGTGCGCTGCGGCGTGGCCTGGAACACGCTCGTGCTGGCGCTGCTGACGGCCGCCGGCACCACCTTCCTCGGCACCCTGATGGCACTGATGGCCGAGCGCGGCAGCAAGCGCGGCCAGGGCGCGCTGCGGGTGCTCGCGCTGCTGCCGATCATCACGCCGCCCTTCGTGGTGGGGCTCGGGCTGATCCTGCTGTTCGGCCGCGCGGGCATCGTCAACCAGCTGCTCGAGAGCGCATTCGGCATCGAGCCGACGCGCTGGTTCTACGGCATGCCGGGCGTGCTGGTGGCGCAGCTGTTCGCCTTCACGCCCATCGCCTTCATGATCATGCGCGGGGTGGTGCAGGGCATTGCGCCCAGCCTGGAAGAGGCGGCGCAGATGCTGCGCGCCGACCGCCGCCGCACCTTCTTCACCATCACGCTGCCGCTTTTGAAGCCCGGGCTGGCCAATGCCTTCCTGGTCGGCTTCATCGAGAGCATTGCGGACTTCGGCAACCCGGTGGTGGTGGGCGGGCAGTTCTCGGTGCTGTCGACCGACATCTTCTTTGCCATCGTCGGCGCGCAGTACGACCAGGGCCGCGCGGCCTCGCTCGCGTGGGTGCTCACGGTCTTTGCGCTCGGCGTGTTCGCGCTGCAGCGCGGCGTGCTCGGCCGGCAGAACTACACCACCGTGAGCGGCAAGGGCGATGCGGGCATTGCGATGGCGCTGCCGGACGGCGTGCGGCGCACCATCCAGTGCATCGCGCTGCCGTGGATCGCGTTCACCGCAGTGGTCTACCTGTTCGCCTTTGCGGGCGGCTTCGTGCAGACCTGGGGGCGCGACTACAGCTTCACGCTCGATCATTTCAAGAATGCGTTCGCGCTCGAGTGGGGGCAGTTCGGCTTGGTGTGGGCCGGCACCGCGTGGAATTCGCTGCTCACCACGCTCAAGCTCGCGGGCATCTCCGCGCCCATCACGGCCGCGCTGGGCCTGCTGATTGCTTGGCTGCTCGCGCGCAACGAGTTCAAGGGGCAGGGCGTCTTCGAGTTTGGCGCGCTGCTGGCCTTTGCCATTCCAGGCACCGTGCTCGGCGTGAGCTACATCCTGGCCTTCAACGTGCCGCCGTTCGAGCTCACGGGCACGGGGCTCATCATCGTGCTGTGCTTCATGTTCCGGAACCTGCCGGTGGGCGTGCGGGCCGGCACGGCGGCTTTCAAGCAGCTGGACCGCTCGCTCGACGAAGCCTCCCTGATGCTGCGCGCCTCCACCGCCCAGACGCTCTTCAAGGTGGTGCTGCCGCTGCTCAAACCCGCGCTGGTGGCTGCGCTGGTCTACAGCTTCGTGCGCGCCATGACGACGGTGAGCGCGGTGATCTTCCTGGTCACGGCCGAGAACGAACTGGCCACCACCTACATCATCGGCCGCGTGGGCAACGGCGACTACGGCATTGCGCTGGCCTACTGCACGGTGCTGATGGTG
>NZ_JBFTPJ010000915.1:0-2348 GCF_056398445.1 Variovorax sp. 01T439_2 | reverse complement strand
GCACCGGTGGCTCGGGCGCGGGCCTGGCCTACCAGATCCTCCAGGCCGGCTTCCAGCTGAACATCCCGCGCATGTTCGCGGCCCTGCTCCTGATCTCGCTGACCGGCGTCGCGCTCTTCGTGCTGATGGCCTGGCTCACCAAGCTGGCGCTGGGCTCGTGGCACGCGAGCGAACTTTCCCAGGATTGAACCTTGACCATGACCGCCTCCATTTCCGCCATCGAAGAGCTGCGGCTCGAACTGCCCGGCCTCGACTGGATCACCGACGAGGGCCGCGTCACGCGCCTGTCGCAGGACTTCTCGTGGTTCAGCCCTGTGCTCAACCGACAGTTGAAGGACAAGCGCGCCGACGTGGCCGTGCGTCCGCGCACCGAGGACGAGATCCGCGCCGTGGTCGGTGCCTGCGCGCGCCGCGGCGTGCCGATCACGCTGCGCGGCAGCGGCACCGGCAACTACGGCCAGACCACGCCGCTCGCGGGTGGCGTGGTGCTCGACATGACCGGCTACAACGCCTTCCTGTGGATGCAGCCCGGCGTGGCCCGCGCGCAGGCCGGCATCCGCCTGGGCGAGCTCGAGAAGCAGACCAAGCCCTCGGGCCAGGAGATGCGCAGCATGCCTTCCACCTACCGCAGCGCCACGCTTGGCGGCCTGTTCGGCGGCGGCTTCGGCGGCGTGGGCTCCATCAACTACGGGCCGCTGGGCGCGCCCGGCAATGTGCTGGGCATCCGCGCGATGACCATCGAGCCCGAGCCGCAGGTGATCGAGTTGCGCGGCGCCGAAGCCATGCGCATGCACCACCTCTGGGGCACCAACGGGCTGGTGCTGGAGCTGGAAATCGCACTGGCACCGGCGCATCCCTGGCTCGAGACGCTGGTGACTTTCGATAGCTTCGCGGATGCATTGCACTTCGCCGACAAGCTCGCGAATGCGCCCGGCATCGTGAAGCGGGAGATCGCCTTCTTCGCCGCGCCGATCTCGGACCACCTGGCACAACTCGCGGCGCACCTGCCCAAGGGCTGCCACACGGTGCTGTCGCTGGTGGCCGAATCCTGCGAGCCGGCCATGCAGCAGCTGGCCGAGGCGCACGGCGGCACCGTGAGCTACCGCAGGACCGCGGCCGAGGTGCAAAAGAGCAACCGCACGCTGATGGAGTTCACCTGGAACCACACCACGCTGCATGCGCTCAAGGTCGACCCCTCGCTCACCTACCTGCAGAGCGGCTTCGTGCCGGGCCGGCACGTCGAGCAGATCATCGAGATGGAGCAGCTGCTGGGCGGCGAGGTGATGATRCACACCGAGTTCATCCGCAACGTGGCCGGGCTCATGACCTGCAGCGGGCTGCAGTTGGTGCGCTTCAGCACCGAGGAGCGTCTCGCGGAGATCATCGACATCCACCGCGCGCGCGGCGTGCACATCAACAACCCGCACGTGAACATCGTGGAGGACGGCAAGGCGGGCGGGCCGCTGCCGCCCGAGGTCATCGAGATGAAGAAGCGCTTCGACCCGATGGGCCTGCTGAACCCGGGCAAGCTGCGCGACTGGCCCGTGAAGGCGGTGCCGGCGGAGGTCTGACGACGACGGGGACGCCGCCGGGTCAGCCCTGGCGCCGGCGCAGCACGAAGGCGATGGCCATGATGGCGATCGCCGCAATCCACAGCGGCCACAGCCCGAAGTGCGCGACCCAGCGCGCAAAGGGCGTGAGCCCCGTCCGGCCTTCGACCGAGGCCTCGAGCACGCCGCGCGTGAGCCGCGGCAGCTGGTGCGTGACGCGGCCTTCGGCATCGATGACCACCGTGGCGCCGGTGTTGGTGGCGCGCACCATCGGCCGCGCGAATTCGAGCGAGCGCATGCGCGAGATGGCCAGGTGCTGGTCGATGGCCACCGAGTTGCCGAACCACGCGATGTTGCTCACGTTGAGCAGGATGGTCGGCGCCGTGGCCTCGTCCTTGAAGTTGGCGCCGATCTCGTCGCCGAACAGGTCTTCGTAGCAGATGTTCGGCGCAATGCGCTGGCCCTGCCAGGCAAAGGGCGCCTGCGCCAGGCCGCCGCGCGCGAAGTCGCCGAGCGGGATGTTCATCATGCGGATGAACCAGCGAAAGCCCGGCGGAATGAATTCGCCGAACGGAACCAGGTGGTGCTTGCTGTAGCGGTAGGGCTGCGCCGCACCGGGCTGGAAGCCGAGCACCGCGTTGCTGTAGGTGCCCTGGCGGCCCAGCGGCAGGCCGACGATGGCCGCCTGCGTGCCCTGGCTGTAGCGCGCCTGGATCGCCTCCAGGTAGCCCTCGGGCAGTTGCTGCGGCAGCAGCGGCAGTGCGGTTTCGGGGGTCACCACGAGCGAGGCCTTGGCAT
>NZ_JBFTPJ010000914.1:0-2349 GCF_056398445.1 Variovorax sp. 01T439_2 | reverse complement strand
CTGCTGGGCTTATACCAGTGTCAGTTCCAAGCAATGAAACAGGCTCGTCGCTTGTAGCTGAATACTTTCCGGAACGACTTTGATCAGCTTGTCCGTTTTGAATCAAAGGACCAGTTTCACCCATAAAGACCAAACCACCCTTTGCCTCGCCGCGGACCTTGAACGTCACGTTACCCAGTTCGGGTTGTTTGCGCACAACGTTCTGTGTTTCGCGAATGGCTTCGATGCTAACGAAGGGCTTAGTTGCATTTTTCATTTTTTCTCCTGAGAAATTGATTGGATTAAATATCGTCTTGATTGCTGGGCTGGAACAGAAATAAAATCTACCTGCTAGAAGGGCTTAGAAAATGCTCTTCAAGAAAGTAGTACTGCTCGTAACACGCTTAGTTTCATGAGGAGGCATCACATTACACGGGCCTAATAATTTCTTTTCAGCGAATCACCGCCAGCTCTTCGAACTGGCCTCCTTTGATCGTCTTCAACGTCAAGGCACCTCCCAAAATGTCCCCTTTTGCGTCAAAGGAGATCGGGCCAGTCACGCCTTCGTATTTAGTGGCCGCGAGCGCAGGCAGGTACTTCGCTGGATCAGAAGATCCCGCTTTGACCATGGCGGCGACCATCAATTTCACGCTGTCATAAGAGTACGGAGCGTAAATCTGAACGTCAGAGCCAAATCTGGCCTTGTACCTCTTGTCAAACTCAGCCCTGGCAACCGCATATTTGCTGCCTTTTTCCACTCCACCAGCTTCGGCGCAGAAGACTTGGTTGTCAGATATTGCATCACCAGCGAGCTTAGTTAAACCAATGGAGCAGATGCCGTCGCCGCCCATAAATTTGGCCGAAAGTCCGAGGGACTTCATCTGTCGCAGCATCGGTCCTGCAACCGCATCAGTGCCGCCGAAGAACACCACATCAGGCTTCTTGCCTTTAATAGCCGTCAAAATAGCATTGAAGTCGGTTGCTTTGTCGGTGGTGAATTCCCTTGCTACCACCTTTCCACCGGAAGCCACGACGGCTTTGCTGAATTCTTCCGCGACGCCCTGGCCATATGCAGTGCGATCATCGATGATAGCGATAGACTGGCCCTTAAGAGCGGTTACAGCGTAACGCCCCAGCGCTCCACCCAACTGCGTATCATCGGCCACAACTCGGAACGTAACTTTGAAGCCCTGGCGGGTGTACTTGGGGTTGGTTGCTGCAGGAGATATCTGGGGGATGCCCGCTTCGTTATAGATCCTGGACGCGGGAATGGACGTACCAGAATTCAGATGTCCAATTACGCCAGCCACCTTGGTATCAGCCAACTTCTGCGCAACTGCGGCACCCTGTTTGGGGTCCGCTGCATCGTCTTCTGTCTGGAGCTTTATGTTGACCTTTTGACCTCCAATCTTGACGCCCTCTTTGTTGAGTTCCTCAACGGCCAAGATTGCTCCGTTTTCGTCATCTTTACCCAGATGCGCGATGGCACCACTCGTTGGTGCAACATGAGCAATTGTCACCAGGGTTTGTGAAAGGGCACTGGTTGCAATGAGACCCATTGCAGCAAGAGCCAGACCATGAAGTTTAAATTTCATATTGCGTATCTTTTACTATTTGTGTGTTTCTTGAAGTTTTGGACTGAGCGTCATCAATGGTGAATTACCCAATCCAACAGACGTGGGAAATAGCGCCTTTCAATCAACAATCAATCCCAAACTACTCGCCCAGGTAAGCGGCCCGCACGCGCGGGTCGCGCAGCAATTCCTTGGCGTCGCCGGTCATCGTGATGAGCCCCGACTCCATCACGTAGCCGCGGTCGGCCAGCTGCAGTGCGCGATTGGCGTTCTGCTCCACCAGCAGGATGGTCACGCCCTGCGCGGCCACGGTCTGCACCACTTCGAAGATCTTGTCGCACATGATGGGCGACAGGCCCATGGTGGGCTCGTCGAGCAGCAGCACCTTGGGGCGCGCCATGAGCGCGCGGCCCATGGCCAGCATCTGCTGTTCACCGCCCGACATGGTGCCGGCGAGCTGGTCCTTGCGCTCGCGCAGGCGCGGGAAGGTCACGAACACCCGCTCCATGTCGCTGGCGATCTCGGCCTTGTCCTTGCGGATGTAGGCGCCGATTTGCAGGTTCTCGGTGATGGTCATGCGCGTGAAGACGCCGCGGCCTTCGGGCACCATCACCAGGCCCTCGCCCACCAGGTCCCACGCGCCGCGGCCCTTGATGTTGCGGCCCAGGAATTCGATGGTGCCGGCACCCGCCGGCAAGGTGCCAGTGATCGCCTTCATGGTGGTCGTCTTGCCGGCGCCGTTGGAGCCGATGAGCGACACCAGTTCGCCCTCATGGACCTCGAAATCCACGCCCTT
>NZ_JBFTPJ010000913.1:0-2352 GCF_056398445.1 Variovorax sp. 01T439_2 | reverse complement strand
TCGTAGGACCGCCGTCCGCAGCGGTGACACGGGTCTGCGCGCCGGCGGCAGTGGCGAGCGCAGCGACTGCAAACATCATCGCCACTTTATTCAGTTTCTTCATGGTTCTCCTCTTGGGGAAAAAGCCGCAGCCGCGCTGCGAATCAAGGACGCTTTAAGTGACCACCACCCAAAACGTTGAGGCGATTGTGCCATAGGGTCTTTGGCAAACAGGCCGCTGGACACCCCGGAAGCGTAGGACGGAGGCGGAATAGCGGCCTTGTGTTGCGGCGGTGCGACACCCCTCACAGCGTAAAATTTCGCCTTCCTGCCGCCAGCCTCTTGCTCAATGACCTCCTTCGCCAAAGAAACCCTGCCCATCAGTCTCGAAGAGGAAATGCGCAGCAGCTATCTCGATTACGCCATGAGCGTGATCGTGGGCCGGGCGCTTCCCGATGCGCGCGACGGCCTCAAGCCCGTGCACCGGCGCGTGCTGTATGCCATGCACGAGCTCAACAACGACTGGAACCGGGCGTACAAGAAGTCCGCCCGCATCGTGGGCGACGTGATCGGCAAGTACCACCCGCACGGCGACCAGTCGGTCTACGACACCATCGTGCGGCTGGCGCAGGACTTTTCCATGCGCCATATGCTGGTCGACGGCCAAGGCAACTTCGGGTCGGTCGACGGCGACAACGCGGCTGCAATGCGGTATACGGAAATCCGCCTCGCCAAAATTGCGCACGAAATGCTGGCCGATATCGACAAGGAAACTGTCGATTTCCAGGACAATTACGACGGCTCCGAAAAAGAACCAAAGGTCCTTCCGAGCAAACTGCCGAATTTGCTGGTGAATGGTTCCGGCGGTATTGCGGTGGGCATGGCCACCAATATTCCGCCGCACAATCTCAATGAGGTGGTGGACGCCTGCCTGCATCTGCTGCGCAATCCGCAGGCCACCATCGACGAGCTGATGGAAATCGTGCCGGCGCCCGACTTCCCCACCGCCGGCATCATCTACGGCATCAATGGCGTGCGGGACGGCTACCGCACCGGCCGCGGCAAGGTCGTGATGCGCGCCAAGTGCCACTTCGAGGACATCGACCGCGGCCAGCGCCAGGCGATCATCGTCGACGAGCTCCCCTACCAGGTCAACAAGAAGACGCTGCAGGAGCGCATGGCCGAGCTGGTGCACGAAAAGAAGATCGAAGGCATCAGCCACATCCAGGACGAGTCCGACAAGTCGGGCATGCGCCTGGTGATCGAGCTCAAGCGCGGCGAAGTGCCCGAGGTGGTGCTCAACAACCTGTACAAGCAGACCCAGCTGCAGGACACCTTCGGCATCAACATGGTGGCACTGGTCGACGGCCAGCCCAAGCTGTGCAACCTGAAGGACCTGATCGAGGTCTTCCTGCAGCACCGCCGCGAAGTGGTCACGCGCCGCACCGTCTTCACGCTGCGCAAGGCGCGCGAACGCGGCCACGTGCTCGAAGGCCTGGCGGTGGCCCTGGCCAACATCGACGAATTCATCCGCATCATCCGCGAGTCGCCCACTCCGCCGGTCGCCAAGGCCGAGCTCATGACCCGCAGCTGGGACAGCAAGCTGGTGCGCGAGATGCTGACGCGCGCTCGTGCGGACGGCGGCGTGGTCAATGCCGACGACTACCGCCCCGAGGGCCTGGAGCGCGAGTTCGGCATGGGCTCGGACGGTCTCTACCGCCTGTCGGAAACCCAGGCCCAGGAAATCCTGCAGATGCGCCTGCAGCGCCTGACCGGCCTCGAGCAGGACAAGATCGTTGCCGAGTACAAGGAGGTCATGGCCGAGATCGACGACCTGCTCGACATCCTGGCCAAGCCGGAGCGCGTCTCGGTCATCATTGGCGAGGAACTCGGCACCATCAAGCAGGAGTTCGGCCAGTCCAAGCTCGGCGCGCGCCGCAGCCTGGTGGAGCACAGCGCCTACGACCTCTCGACCGAAGACCTGATCACGCCCACCGACATGGTGGTCACGCTTTCGCACAGCGGCTACATCAAGAGCCAGCCGCTGAACGAATACCGCGCGCAAAAGCGCGGCGGGCGCGGCAAGCAGGCCACCGTCACCAAGGAAGACGACTGGATCGACCAGCTCTTCATCGCCAACACGCACGACTACATCCTGTGCTTCTCCAACCGCGGCCGGCTGTACTGGCTCAAGGTGTGGGAAGTGCCGGCGGGCTCGCGCGGCTCGCGCGGGCGCCCCATCGTCAACATGTTCCCGCTGCAGGAAGGCGAGAAGATCAACGTGGCGCTCGCGCTGACCGGCGAGAAGCGCAACTTCCCGGCCGACCAGTACGTGTTCATGGCCACCTCCATGGGCACGGTCAAGAAGACCAC
>NZ_JBFTPJ010000912.1:0-2356 GCF_056398445.1 Variovorax sp. 01T439_2 | reverse complement strand
GGCCAGGATGACCTAAACGCCATCGCTGAAGTGTGTCGGAAGTCTTGGGCCCTAGAAGGTAATTTAGTTGAGGGGCGTCGGTCGGTACCCGGAAACCCACCAGGACGGTCCCCGGGCGTCGTGGATGAGGATCTTTTAGTCGAAGTAAATAAGTTGCTCCCAGAGCAGCCATGGAAGCCAGGCGTCCATCAACCAATCGCATCAAAGTTAGGAATTAGACCTTTGATAGTAAGTAAGGCCATTCAGACGCTCATGGCAAGAGGCACTCGGTTCGTTCAGCGTGATGGCGTAGTGTTCGACAAGAACGGGGAGGAACTACTGCGAGACCCAACCCGCTTCCCCGAATAGCGGCTGGCCTGTGCCCTTTCCGCGCTACTTGCTTGTTCTCGCGGTTTCCGCGCCTTTGCCAGCTCCCTTAGAGATCTCTGTTGTGCTCGCATTCGGAGAAGGTGTGCGCCATCCGCCCAAGACCTCAAGTACGCCCAAGTCGCGCAGTTTTTCGATGTCGCTCGCCAGCTCCTTGTAAACGTCATCGGGGTTGTAGCCCCGCTGGCGCAGCTTTTCGCTGATGCTCGAAAGCCCGCCGGAGATCTCGGCCAGGTCGGCATTCACGTCCTTCGAAGGATCGACATACGACCACTTCGGCGTGGAGTGATAGAAAAGGTATGACGCCCACGGCACGATGTCCGCCAGCGCCGCTGCATCTTCGAACGCGCGGCACACGCGATCACAGAGGTTCGGGGCGAGCAGGCTCCATTGCTCCACTTCGGCCTCGCGGCGGAAGTCCAGCATGCGCACGCGCGCGCTGCTGAAGTTCACCTCCGACACGTCGCCGGTCATCATTTCGTAGGTCACACCAAAGCCCGCGGCGATGAGGTGCAGCTGGTGCTTCACGTACTCGACATACCCCGGCATCGCCTGCGGCTGCACCACCGTGAAATTGGTGCCAATGGGCATGTTCATGATGCCGCCGCTGCCTAGCGCGCCGAGGGTCTCACCTGTGCGCGGCAGCGCGCCCTGCGCGCCGCCAGGCAGTGTCATTTCGCCCTGGGCGGCCAGCAGTTCAATGCTCCCGGAGCCGAGCACGCTGATGCGCGCTTCGAGATTCTTTCGGTTGAGCTCGGCGTCTTCGTAGAGCTGCAGGTCGCGCACCCGGGCGATGACCGGCGCGATGCGCGGGAAGCCGCGGCCCTGCCCCGCCCTGTCCGGCGTGAACAGGTGGATGATGTACTGCGCATCGATGCGGCGGCTGATGTAGCCGGCGCGCGCGAGGCGCACCACGTCGCCGGGATGCTGGTCAAACAGCCAGTACGCCGCGACCCGGCCGAGCGGATCGTATTCGATGCCGTTCACGATGCGGCCCCCGGTCGGCAGTTCGGTGCACTTGTCCGAATCCAGGAAGTCGATCTCCAGCAGCTGCAACTGCAGCGGCACGGTCAAGCCATCGCTCTTGAGCCGCGGGCGCAGCCGCACGATGACTTCGCCGTCCTGTTGCATCGCCCGGTATGCCGCGGCCTGCATGCCGTAGTAGTTCGTGCGGCCGTCGGCGTCACATTCCTTCACCCACTTGGCCCAGGCCGTATTCAGCTTGTCGGCGGTGCGGGCGTCTGCCCACGTCGGCGTGATGCCGACGCCCACGACGTTGGCGACCAGCGAGCGGAGACCCTGGGCGATGTACGGCACGTTCTGGACCAATGCTCGCGAGCGGATTCGAAGCTCGCGGCCATCGCGCGCATGGTCGGCGTTCGCCGATGCGCCCGCCCGCTGCGGGACCCACCCGTCGGCGCGGCTCGCGCCTTCGTAGGCACGCGTCAGCATCTGCCGCTGGGCCTGCCGGCGCAGGCCATTGCCCGGACTGAAGTAGCCGACGATGCGATCAATGATGTTGCGGCGTGCCATGGTCAGAAGCCCCGCATGGTCGTGAAGGTGAAGCGACGCTGTCCGCCCGCCGCGTTCGGCGTTCCCGCAGCCAGCTCCTGGCGAGCTACGAGGATCGCCTCCCACAGTTGCTTCATGTCCTGGTAGACGACGGTGCGACCATTGAAGCTGACGGACTTCTGGCCGCTGTAATAGACGGACTCCATCTGCTTGAGTTCGTCGGTGGTGATGGCCATAGGTGCTCCTGGCTGCATTGGCGGTAGGCTGCCAACGCTACCGGCGCGGCTGTCTCAAGTTAAGGCAAAAAATGAGACGGTTTCACGGGGAACGGTCACGAGGGGCGGACTGTTTGAGGACCCGATACACGGTGGCCCTGCTGATATTCAGGCTTCTGGCCACCTCCGTCGCATTGCGCCCGTTGAACAGCGACAGCACCTGGTGCGCGAGCGCCTCGCTGGAGCGGCGGGAGATGTAGACG
>NZ_JBFTPJ010000911.1:0-2357 GCF_056398445.1 Variovorax sp. 01T439_2 | reverse complement strand
GCGCGCATCCGAGCCCGAGCTCGGATGGGGGCGCTACCTGCTGTCGGCGTTCTCGTTCATCCTGCCGCGCGACCTGAAGCTGTTTCCGGACTTCGATCCGCTGGGGTGGCCTGCCATCCTGGGCAACTTCTCGCAGTCCAACCTGTCGCTGCCGCCCTTCACCACGGCGTACTTCGACTTCGGGCTGGCCGGGCCCGTGATGTTCGGCCTTGCGATCTCGGCCGGCTTCCGGGTGCTGGACAGGATGGTGGATCCGCGCGCCGCGCTGTCCGGCAGCTATCTGTGCGCGCTGGTGCTGCTGGCCGCCTACGTGCCGTTCCTGCGCGGGCCGATCCTCGGCTGGGGGCCGTTCGCGGCATCGGGGCTGATTGCGGCGCTGCTCGCCGGCCTGCTGAGTTCGCGCTTCCGCCCGGTGCGCCGCGCGGCGCGCTACGCCGCGCGCGCAGCCTGAGGTCCAGCATGTACAAGTACCTGTTCTACGACACGATCCGCCTGAACCGCGGCGCGGGCGGCGTGCTGAACGTGTCGGACCTGCTGCTGCGCAGGATGCGCCTGTGCAAGGGCGACCACATCCAGCCGGCCAGCGAACGGCATCCGCGCCTCTTCGCGGTGGCACGGCGCCTGCGCATCAGCCGGTTCCTGGTCGAGATACTGCTCTACAACTACCACCGGCTGCAGGYGCTGGTATCGGGCGAGCGGGTGTTCTCGCTGTTTCCCAACTACTTCCTGCCGTTCACGCTGTTCGGGCGCCACCGGGATTCGATCGTGATCGTCCACGACCTGCAGTACCGCTACTACCCCGCGTACTTCAGCCGCACCAAGCGCCTGTGGCTCGACTGGAACCTCAGGCGCGTGGCCCGCAGCGCGGCCGACGTGGTGTTCATCAGCAGGAGCAGCCAGCAGGATTTCGAGCGGTACTTCGGATGCTGCGAGCACGCGAGCGTCATCTTCAACCCGGTGGAGGCCACGCGCGCGGCCGGCTCGGCCAGCGCGTCCCGCGAGCCGCCCGTGGGCGAGCGCTACCTGATCGCGTCCTACCACTACTACCCGCACAAGAATTTCGGCGCCGCGCTGAAGCTCTTCGAGCGCATGAAGCGCGAGGGGCTGGTCGACTGGCTCGACATCACGGGCAACGGCGCGGCCGAGGTGAAACGGATGGTCGCCAACATGGCACCCGAGCTCGGCAACTGCGTGCGGCACCGCGGGCTGGTCTCGCGCCAGGACCTGACGCGGCTTTATTGCGGCGCCACGGCCTTCATCTCGCTGTCGGCCTTCGAGGGCTTCAACCTCTCAGCCGCCGAAGCCGCCACCCTGGGCGTGCCGCTGCTGCTCTCGGACATTCCGGTGCACCGCGAGCTGTTCGGCGGCTACGCCTTCCTGATCGGCAGCGAGCCATGCGACATGGGCCGGCTGGCGCGCTACCTGGACGAGCACCGGGACACGCAGCCGCCCTGGCTGCATGCCGAAGCCTGCGCGCCCGGCGCGGTGGCCAGGCGCTATCTCATGCTCAAGCGCGAGGCCGTCTCGCTGGCCGGAGCCATGCAATGACACGCACTGCAGGCGCTCTTCGGCAGCTGCTCGCGGCGGGGCTGCTCGGTGCCGCCTGCGCGGCAACTGCGGCAGCGGCGGACACCGGCTTTGGCGTGATGGTGCACTACCTGCCCGACAGGCAGTCGATCGCCGATGCCGCCCGCTTCGACGTCGAAGCGTTTGCGGCATCGCTCGCGCAGATGCGCGCCTCCCACCTCATCCTGACGCTCGGGCAGAACAACGGCCAGTACATCGCGCCGAATGCGGCGCTCGAGGCGCTGTGCCCGCACAGCGCCGCGGACCGGCCGCCGCGCGACCTGCCGCTGGAGATCGGCCGCGCGCTGCGCAGCCGCGGCATCGCCCTGGTGCTCTACCTGCCGTTTCGCGCGCCGCAGGCAGACCCCGAGCTGATGAATTGCCTGGGCGACATCTCCGAGCAGAAGCCGCCGCCGGCCGATTTCATCGCCGCATGGACCGCGGTGATCCGCGACTGGTCGCAGCACTACGGCGCGCTGGCCAGGGGCTGGTGGTTCGACGGCGTCTACAACACGCGGGGCATCTCGCCGTCCGGCTGGGATGCGCTGTGCGCCGCGGCGCGCAGCGGCGCCCCCGACCGCTGGCTGGCCTTCAATGCCGGCGAGGGCCCGGCGCGCTTCAGCGCCAAGGCCGCGCCCTGCCAGAACCTGATGGCCGGCGAATTCATGCAGCCTCCCGCACAGCTGAACGCACCGCGCTCGGAGCTGAAGTTCCATCTCCTGACGCCGCTCGGCGCCTCCTGGGGCCAGCCGACGCCGCCGCGCTTCACGGCCGCCCAGGTGCGCGGCTGG
>NZ_JBFTPJ010000910.1:0-2359 GCF_056398445.1 Variovorax sp. 01T439_2 | reverse complement strand
GTAGATTTCCGCCGCGTTCATCGGCGTGACCGATCCGCTGCTGCACGACTGCCGCGTGAACGTGACCACCGCGCCCTGGACGGGCTCTCGCGTGACGGCGTTGTAGACCGTGCCGGCCGGATCGGCCAGCAGCGACTGCACCGAATTCGCGGTGGCCGCGACCAGCATCGCGGGCGTGACGTTGATGGTGTTCTGGTCGAAAGCCGCAGCCCATGCCTTGTTGTTGAAGGTCGCGCGGCGGTCCCCTGCGCCAGGCTTCTGCGTGATGCGGACGCTGAAGCTGACCTCCTCGCTCTGGCCGGGCTCGAGGCCGCGGCTGCCGTCGGTGAGGCTGAGCACCGCCTCGGTCGGCAGCCTGAATGCATCGCTGCTGGCCAGGGCCTCGCGGTCGCAGGCCGCGCGCCCGGTGAAGCTTCCCGCGGCGTTGAGCAAGCCGCTGCGAACCTTGGGCGCGTCCACCAGTTCCCACGACGCGACCAGGCCCTCGGGCTTGTCCATGTCGAAGGTGCAGTTCAGGTTGTCGATCACGCGCACGTTCGGCGCCGGCGCGACGCCCGTGTTCGTGACGAGCAGCCGATAGTCGATCTCGTAGACGCCCTGGGCCACGCGCCGCGGCAGCGAAGCGGTCTTGGCGAGCGAGAGCGAGGGCAGCTGCATCGACACCGGCGTGGGCGAGGCGTTGTTGTTGGGATTGCCGTCGCCGTCCGGGTCCGGGCTGGCGCCGTCGACCGAATCGTCGTAGGCCACGGGCGCGCCGCCGGGCGTGAGGGCGCCCTGCGCACGCACGCTGTTGAGAAGCGTGCCGGTGCGGCCGCTGACATTGATGCGAACGTCGAACTGCACGGTGACCTGCGCACCGACAGGCAGCACCGCACCGGGCGCCAGCAGGTTCTGGGCGGCGGCGGTGCCGGTGAAGCCGTTGTTCGCGGCGGCCACGGTCCCGCTCACGCCGTTGCCTTGGTTGCCCGCAATGGCGATCGAGCCTGGCACGACCGTGTACTGGCCGGGACCCGGCACCGCCGCGCCGGTGTAGCTGCCGAACTGGGTCGCGCCGCTGCCTTCGAGCAGGTCGACCGCCTGCACGCCGTAGAGCCACACGGCGCCATAGTTGCGCACGTCGACACTGAAGCGCACGGTGGTGGTCCCGTCGAGCAGGCCGTCGGCGCCGCGGTTCGCACGCGGCACCGATGCGGTCTTGGCCACGCCGATGCGGCTCTGGCTCGTGGTGATGAGCACCGTGTTGGACGGCGACACCACCGGCGCCGTGCCGTCGTTGTAGTGGCCCTGGGCGGTGTTGCGGATGTCGCCGGACTGGTCGGCCTTCACCAGCACCGCGAACTGCATGGCGATCGAGGCGTTGCGCGACACGGCCGTCGGCACGCCAATGGCCACTTCGATCGCGGCCGCGTCGTCGGCGGTGCGGTAGCTGAAGGCCGGATCGCCCGGCAGGCGGAACAGGCGCACGGCGCCCGCGGCCGTGCTTTGCAGTGTGCCTGCGATGTACTGCGTGCCGGCCGGCACGAGGTCGCGCACCAGCACCAGGCTCGCGGGCGCGCCGTTCACCAGCACCGGCGTGCCGGCCGGCGCGGTGGCATTGCCCGGCTGCGCATCGCGGGCGCCGATGTTGGTGCCGGAGATCATGAAATCGATGCGGCTCTGTCCTGGAACGATGACGCCCGGATAGCTCGCGCTCTTGGTGAGGGCAATGACCGCCACGTTGCCGACCGTCACGGTGTCGCGGTTGGTGGCGCTCAGGTTCTGCAGCGCAGTGGTCGCGGTCAGCGCAGCGCAGGCCACGCCGTCCGCGGTGGTCGGGATCGTTCCCTCCACCAGGAGCGAGGCGGTTTCGCCGGGTCGCAGCGCCAGCGCGCCGGGCGCGCCGAGCGGCAGCAGCGGATCGCCCGGATCCACCACGCCGTTGTTGTTGATGTCGCGCACGACGCGCAGCGCCGACAGATCGAGCGTGTCCGCCGGGCAGCCGCCCGCGTTGTTGGCGAAGCCCAATGCATAGCTCGACGGCACGTTGCCGGTGTTGGTGAGCAGGTGATTCAGCGTGACGACAGTGGCCGGCGGCCGGGTGACCGCCTGGTCCTGCGTCAGCACCAGCGCCTCGACCGGCAGCACGT
Organism: Variovorax sp. 01T439_2; assembly: GCF_056398445.1. Taxonomy (NCBI): domain Bacteria; kingdom Pseudomonadati; phylum Pseudomonadota; class Betaproteobacteria; order Burkholderiales; family Comamonadaceae; genus Variovorax; species Variovorax sp. 01T439_2. The sequence continues at coordinate 233 of NZ_JBFTPJ010000910.1, read as the reverse complement.
TGGCCACCACACTGTTGGAGCTGGAGGTCTCGGTCTGCGCAAAGCCGGCCGGCACATAGCTGGCCTTGGCCACGTTGCGGATGACGCTGCCGCCGGGTGCGGGTGCTRCATGCACCGCGGCGGACGCCAGGAACAGCGTCAGGAAGAGCGCCGAGAGCAGCGCCAGGCCGATCGCGAGCTTGGCGCCGGCACGGCGCCATCGCTGCGAGCGGCAGCCCATCAATGAGTCAGAC
>NZ_JBFTPJ010000909.1:0-2366 GCF_056398445.1 Variovorax sp. 01T439_2 | reverse complement strand
GTGCATCGAACACCGGGTTGGGCCAGGCACCGGCCTGCAGCACGGCCGCATCGCTGGCCTCGCGCTCACGCGAGGCGGACGAAAGTCCCGGGTTGAAGCGCAGTGCAAGCGCGAGCGCGCTGCGCAAGTCCAGCGGGCTGGCGGGCTCCGGCGTTGCCGCGGCCGTGTGCCGGATCGGCGAAGGGTTGGAACCGGCAGCGGGTTGTGAAAATGCCGGGGGCACCGCCAAGGCCATGACGGCCAGCGGCACGAAGAGCGTGCGCATCGAATTCTCCTGGGTTGCAAAACAACGGGCGGACGAATTCGGCGAGAGGGCTCAGCGGCTGATGTCGGGTATCAAGGGTGGGGGTGCTTGTTCTCTCGCCGAATCAAAGGGCGAGAGGCCACGCAGGAGGCACGGGCACTTCGGAGATGTGCGAGATGAAATGCTCGGCGGGCATGGCGCGCAGCGCCTGCCCGACGGGCAAGGGCGCATGCGCGCGATCGGCTGCCGGCGGCAGGTGTTGCGCCTGCCCCAGGTGGCAGGCGGCGCAATCGCCGAGCACGGCATTGGGCTGGGTGCCGGGGCTCTTCTGCGCATCGTCGGTGCGCGAACCGTCCGCGCTGCGGTCCGGTGCGTGCTCGTGATGGCCCCAGTGGCCTGGCTGCGCGTCGCGCTCGTGCTGGCAATAGGCGGCCGAGGCCGCCCAGCTGAACTGGAACGGGAGCACAAGCAGCAGAAAGATCAGGAGCCAGCGGCGCATGGAGCAAAAAGTATATCGGCGGCATATGGCATGCTGGCCTGCAATGCCCCTGCGGTTTGCAGGTTGCGGCGCAATGTACGACAGGCGTGCGGGCTTTTGCCCGTCGCTCTCATTACGAATTCGTAACCTCCTGCGCTCCTGCCCCATCGTTAACATCCGTCGATGCGAATTCTGGTCATTGAAGACGAGCCCAAGCTGGGCGACTACCTGAAGAAGGGCCTGGAAGAGAACGGCTACGTGGTCGACATCGCGCGCGACGGCATCGAAGGCCGCTACCTCGCCACCGAGGGCGACTACGCGCTGATCCTGCTCGACGTGATGCTCCCCGGCATCGACGGCTTCGCGGTGCTGCAGGCGATCCGGCGCACCAGCAACGTGCCCGTGCTGGTGCTCACCGCGCGCGACAAGGTCGAGGACCGGGTCAATGGCCTGCAGCAAGGCGCCGACGACTACCTCGTCAAGCCCTTCTCCTTTTCCGAGCTGCTGGCGCGCATCCAGGCGCTGCTGCGCCGCGGCAAGCCGCAGGAGTCCACCGTGCTGCGGCTGGCCGACCTGGAGCTCGACCTGGCCAGCCGCAAGTGCTTTCGCAACCGCACGCGGCTGGACCTCACGGCCAAGGAGTTCACGCTGCTGGTGGTGCTGCTGCGCCGCCGCGGGCAGATACTTTCGCGCAGCACGCTGGCCGAGCAGGTGTGGGAGATGAACTTCGACAGCGACACCAACGTGGTCGAGGTGGCCATCCGCCGCCTGCGCAGCAAGATCGACGACCCGTTCGAGGTCAAGCTGCTGCACACGGTGCGCGGCATGGGCTACGTGCTCGAGGATCGTTCCTGGTCGTGAGCCCGGCAAGGCCGCACTCGATCCGCAACCGGCTCACCTCCTGGTTTGCCGCGCAGGCCTTCTTCTGCCTGAGCGTGGCCTGCCTCGCGGTCTACCTGGTGACGGCGTGGAGCTTCGGCGAAAAACAGGATGGCGAGCTCGAGCACAAGGCGCAGCTGGTGCGGCACTTGCTCGAGGAAGGCGAGAAGGACGGCGACCTTTCCTTCCTGCGCCACAAGCTCGAGGACTTCTTCTCGCTGCAGGACGACGTGCGCCTGTCGATTGCGCGGCAGTCCGACGGCAGCGTGTTCTTCCGCTCCGAGCCGCCCGCAGGCGGACGCTGGCTCCAGCGCGACTTCGTGCACACGTGGGGCCGGTCAGCCGGCGGCACACCGCTTTCGATCCGCATCGGCATCGACGTGGCACGGGACGTGGTGCTGCTGCGCCGGCTTGCATGGACGCTGCTGGCGGCCGCCGTGCTGGGCACGCTGCTGGTCTCTCTGACCGGCGCGCACTTGGTGCGGCGCGGGCTGCGGCCGCTGGAAGCGCTGGCCGGGCGCACCGCGGCGCTGACGCCGGACCACATCAACCAGCCCATCGACGCCTCGGCGTTCGCGCGCGAACTGCACCCGTGGATCACGCAGTTCAATGCCCTGCTGCTGCGCGTACAGAAGGCCTATGTGCAGCTCGAATCGTTCAATGCCGACGTCGCGCACGAGCTGCGCACACCGCTCGCYAACCTGATCGGCACCACCGAGCTCGCGCTGTCGCGCCCGCGGCCGAACGACGAGCTGCAGGCCGTCC
>NZ_JBFTPJ010000908.1:0-2374 GCF_056398445.1 Variovorax sp. 01T439_2 | reverse complement strand
GCCCTACACCTCGACCGTGATCATCGACAAGTTCGAGGAAGAGCCGCCGCAGAAAAAGGGCCAGAAGCGCCTGCTGCGCATCGCCGCCACCATCGTGGTGGAGCGCGACGGCCACAAGGCCATGGTGATCGGCGACAAGGGCGAGCGCATCAAGCGCATCGGCATGGAAACGCGGGTCGAGCTCGAAAAGCTGGCCGACGCCAAGGTGTTCCTCGAACTGTGGGTCAAGGTGCGGTCCGGCTGGGCCGACGACGAGGCCCGCGTGCGTTCGTTCGGCTACGAATGAAGTGGCCGCTGCCCACCGCGTTTCGCACGAACCCGCGTACGTGCTCCATCGCTACGACTGGAGCGAGTCGAGCCTGATCCTCGAGGTCTTCACCCGCCACCACGGGCGCATCGCGCTGGTGGCCAAGGGGGCGAAGCGGCCGAGTTCCAATTTCAGGCCAGTGCTGCTGCCGCTGCAGCCGCTGCAGCTCAACTACGGCGGCGACGCCGAGATCCGCACGCTCAAGGGCGCCGAGTGGATGGGCGGCCACGTCATGCCGACCGGCGAGGCGCTGCTCTCGGGCTACTACGTCAACGAACTGCTGCTGCGCCTGCTGGCGCGGGACGATGCCCACGAGGCGCTGTTCGATGCCTATGCGGGCGTGGTCCAGGTGCTGGCCGGCGACCATGCCGGCGCGCAGGCCGCCACCCAGGCCGCGGCGCTGCGCGCCTTCGAGCTGCTGCTGCTGCGCGAAGTGGGCCTGCTGCCGTCGCTCGACGTGCAGACCCTCACGCTCGAGCCGCTCGTGGCCGATGCCCGCTACACCCTGGTGCCCGAAGCCGGCCTGCGGCTGGCGGCCGAAGGCGAGGCGGCGCTGTCCGGTGCCGACTGGCAGTCGCTGCAGGGCGTGCTCGACGACCGCGCGCCCTTCACGGCCACGCTGCGCGAGATTGCGACCATGAACGCCGGCAGCAACAGCGCCCTCAGGAACCAGCTGCGCGCGCTGCTCAACTACCATTGCGGTGTGTCCACGCTGCGCACGCGGCAGATGATGAGAGATTTGCAAGCCCTATGAGCACTTCCGGCCAATCCGCTACCACCTCGCTGTCGGTCAACCTCAACAAGGTGGCCCTGGTGCGCAATACGCGCCATCTCGGTATTCCGAGCGTGCTCACCGCCGCCAAGGCCTGCCTTGCCGCCGGAGCGCAGGGCATCACCGTGCACCCGCGGCCCGACGAGCGCCACATCCGGCCGCACGACGTGAGCGACCTGGCCGCGCTGCTGGCCAGGGATTGGCCCGCAATCGAGTTCAACATCGAAGGCAACCCCTTCCACAACCTGATGGACTTCGTGCGCGCGCTGAAGCCGCACCAGGCCACCTTCGTGCCCGACAGCGAAACCCAGTCGACCAGCGACCATGGCTGGAGCTTCCCCGAAGACGCCGAGCGGCTGCGCCCGCTGATTGCCGAAGCCAAGGCGCTGGGCGTGCGCGTGAGCCTCTTCATGGACCCCATTCCCGAAATGATGGCCGCGGCCAAGGCGGTAGGCGCCGACCGCGTCGAGCTCTATACCGAGGGCTATGCCTCATCGCGCGGCACGCCGGACGAGCAGGCCGTGCTGGCGCGCTATGTCGAAGCCGCACGCGCGGCGCAGGCGGCGGGCCTCGGCCTCAACGCGGGCCATGACCTGAGCCGCGACAACCTCACGCCGTTCCTGCGCGCAGTGCGCGGCGTCCAGGAGGTGTCGATCGGGCATGCCTTCATCGCCGATGCGCTCGAACTGGGCTACGCCGCCACCACCAAGGAATACCTGCGCTGCATCCAAGAGGCGCAGTGAGCGCTGGAGCGGCATGATCTACGGCATTGGTACCGACATCTGCGATCTGCGGCGCATCGCAGCAACCTTCGAACGCCAAGGCGAGCGCTTTGCCCACCGGGTGCTGAGCGACGCCGAATTCGCGGTCTGGAAGGCCCGCAGYGAACGCTGGCCCAAGCGCGGCCTGAGCTATCTCGCCACGCGCTTTTCCGCCAAGGAGGCCTTCAGCAAGGCCATCGGCCTTGGCATGCGCATGCCGATGAGCTGGCGCCTGTGCGAAATCGCCAACCTGCGCAGCGGCAAGCCCGTCATCGTGCTGCATGGCGAGCTCAAGGAGTGGTTCGAGGCCCGCGGCCTCACGGCCCACGTCACCGTGACCGACGAAACCGAATATGCCGCGAGCTTCGTGGTGGTGGAGAAACTATGACCGCCGGGCCCGCCCGCACCCACGCGCCGCTGATCATCGACGTGGCGGCGACCGAACTGAACGACGCCGACCGCCGGCGCATCGCCAATCCGCTGGTCGGCGGCGTGATCCACTTCGCGCGCAACTGGCAGGACCGTGCGCAGATG
>NZ_JBFTPJ010000907.1:0-2380 GCF_056398445.1 Variovorax sp. 01T439_2 | reverse complement strand
GCGCTGGGCTCCGAGCCCCGCCGCAAGCCGGCCGCCTGAGGCGCGCCGGCACGGCGCAAGCGCTCGGGGCGGCCTTGGCGAGTCCTACAGCACAGGCCGCCACTCGCCGACAGCAGCCCGCCACCCCGGGCGCGATGCTGAAGCTGTCGTCAACAACGAGGAGTCCTCGCGTGAATTCCATCATTTACATCGTCGGTCTGGTCGTCGTGGTCGTGGCCGTGCTTTCGTTCTTCGGCCTGCGCTGAAACCGGGCACGCGTTTTCGACTCGCCTGCTGAACAAGAACGGGGCCGTCCGCGCGGCCCCGTTTCTCATGGGTCCGCCGGAATGCGCCGGGCATAATTCGCGCGCCCCGGCACATGCGGGGAAACTTGCTGCGAAGGGACCCTGTTGACCAACACCGCGTTGCGCGAACCTGCCTTTACGGACGCGGTCGTCACCGAAGCGATCCGATGGACCGAGGAGAAAGGTCCGCTCGACGATGCAGAGGTCCTGCGCGCCGCCCTCTCCCGCAGCTCCGGCGCACCGGCACGCATCACCGCACGCGCGCTGTTGCTCGGTGAACGCATCGGGCTGCAATCCGAACTGGCACGCGCCCGCCAGTGGGCGCCATGGGTGCTGCTCGGGCTGGTGGCGCTCATCGTCATGGCGGGCCTGGGCCTCGCGGGCAACGTGGTCGGCGGCGGCGAACGGCACATCAACGTGATCGTGGCGCTCGCGAGCCTGCTCGGCCTGCACGCGCTTACGCTGCTGCTGTGGCTGGCCGGCCTTTGGCTGCCGCTGGGCGCGTTCAACACCAGTTCGCTCGGCTGGATCTGGCTCGCGCTCACCGCGCGCGTGGCCGGCGGCAAGCGCGGCCAGGCGCCGGTGCTGCTGCGGGCGGCCACCGGGCTGCTCGCGCGCGCCAGGCTGCTGCCCTGGGCGCTGGGGCTGGTGAGCCACGGCATCTGGTCGCTCTCGTTCGCGGTGGTGCTGGCCGCGCTGCTGTTCGCGTTGGCGTTCCGCAGCTACACGCTGAGCTGGGAGACGACCATCCTCGACCCGGCGTTCTTCGTGCACGCCGTGCAGGTGCTGGGCTGGGCGCCGTCGCAGATCGGCTTTCCGGTTCCCGATGCCGCGACCGTTCTTTCTCCTTCGCCCGGCGCCGCGGGCCAGCGCGACTGGGCGCTGTGGCTGACCGGCTGCATCGTGGTGTACGGGCTGCTGCCGCGCCTGGCGCTGGTGCTGCTGAGCGCGGCGGTGTGGCAGCGGCGCCGCGCCGCGCTGCAGCCCGACTGGAGCGAGCCCTACTACCGCAAGCTCGCGGCGCGCTTCGCCGCGCTCGCACCGCCCGCCATCGTCGATGCCGATCCGGGGCGCGCGCCGGGCGCGGCGCCGGCGGGCCTTGCGCCATCGCAGTTGCGGGACGAACTGTTCGTCATCGGCTTCGAGCTGCCCGCGGATACGCCGTGGCCGCCCGAGGGCCTGCCCGCCGCCATCGCTCCGGCCCAGGTGCAGCGCATCGATGGCAGCGCGCCCGCGCGGCGCGCGCTGCTCGACCGGCTGGCAGAGGTCCGTCCGCGCGCCGTGCTGCTGGTGTGCCACGCCGCATCGAGCCCCGACCGCGGCACCGAACGCTTCCTGCGCGAAGTGCTGGCCCAGTGCGGCGAATGCCGGCTCTGGCTGGCACCGGCCGCCAGGGACGCGGCCGGCGCGGACGCATCGCAGCGCTGGATCGATTGGCTGCAGGGCACCGGCCTTGCGCGCATCGCGGCCACACCGCGGCTCGAAGACGCATTGCAAGGCCTGGGAATCACCGCATGACGCAGCAGCATCCAGCCATCCGCATCGCCGTGGTCGGCCACACCAACGCGGGCAAGACCTCGCTGCTGCGCACGCTGACGCGGCGCGCCAACTTCGGCGAGGTGTCGCAGCGGCCCGGCACCACGCGCCATGTCGAATCGGTCGACCTGGAGGTGAACGGCCAGGCCGCGGTGCGCTTCTTCGACACGCCGGGCCTGGAAGATGCGGTGGCGCTGCGCGAGCACCTGGCCGGGCTCGACGGTGCGCAAGCCACGCCGCCCGAGCGCATCCGCCTGTTCCTGCAGGGGCCCGAGGCGCATGGCGTTTTCGAGCAGGAGGCCAAGGTGCTGCGCACCATGCAGGACATCGATGCGGCCTTTCTCGTCATCGACGTGCGCGAACCGGTGCTGCCCAAGTTCCGCGACGAGATCGAGCTGCTCAACTCCTGCGCGCGGCCGGTGCTGCCGGTGCTCAACTTCGTGCGCGATGCGGCCAGCCGCGAGCCCGACTGGAAGGAACTGCTCTCGGCCTACGGCCTGCACGTGCAGGTGCGCTTCGATGCCGCGGCGCCTTTCGTGGGGGCCGAGCGCGAGCTCTAC
>NZ_JBFTPJ010000906.1:0-2380 GCF_056398445.1 Variovorax sp. 01T439_2 | reverse complement strand
GCGCAAGTGATCGAAGCCGCTGGAACCCAGAACGCCGACGGCACGCCGGGCAGCCGCCTGGTGGTGCGCGGCCTGCAGAAGAGCTACGGCAGCCGCAAGGTCGTGCGGGATGTCTCGCTCGACGTGCAAAAGGGCGAGGTCGTCGGGCTGCTCGGCCCCAACGGCGCCGGCAAGACCACCTCGTTCTACATGATCGTGGGGCTGGTGCGGGCCGACGCAGGCGAGATCACCATCGACGGCGAACCCATCGCCCACATGCCGATCCACCGGCGCGCGCGCATGGGCCTGAGCTACCTGCCGCAGGAAGCCTCCATCTTCCGCAAGCTCACGGTCGAGGAAAACGTGCGCGCCGTGCTCGAGCTCCAGCGCGAGCCCGACGCCAGCGGCAAGCCCGCGCCCTTGACCAGGCAGCGCATCGAGGAGCGCCTCTCGGGCCTTTTGGCCGACCTGCGGGTGGACCATCTTCGCGATTCGCCCGCGCTCGCGCTCTCGGGCGGCGAACGGCGCCGGGTCGAGATCGCCCGCGCGCTGGCCACGCAGCCGCGTTTCATCCTGCTGGACGAGCCCTTTGCCGGCATCGACCCGATCGCGGTGATCGAGATCCAGCGGATCATCAGCTTCCTGAAGGAGCGCGGCATCGGCGTGCTCATCACCGACCACAACGTGCGTGAGACGCTGGGCATCTGCGATCACGCGTTCATCATCAGCGACGGGCATGTGCTGGCACAAGGCACACCCTCGGAGATCGTCGACAACGCCGAAGTACGCAGGGTGTACCTCGGCGAGCACTTCCGGATGTAAGGGAGGAGTCGGTCTCCATGAAGCAAGGGCTGTCCCTTCGCGTTTCGCAGCACCTGGCGCTCACGCCCCAGCTGCAGCAGTCGATCCGGCTGCTGCAGCTGTCCACGCTCGAACTGAGCCAGGAAGTGGAGCAGATGCTGGACGAGAACCCGTTCCTCGAACGCACCGCGGAAGAAGCCGCGCGCGAGGAATTCGGGCTCGACGCCATCGACACGCCGGTGCCGCGCGACGAGGCCGGTGAAGCCGCCGAGGGCGAATTCAGCTCGGCCCCGGCCAGCAGCACGACCAGCACTTCGAGCGAAACTGCCTCCACGGCCGAGTCCGAGGTTCCTGCCGCCGACGCCACCGAGCGCGAGCCCGACTGGGAAGGCGACGGCACCGTCGACATGGCGCCCGACGACAGCGAATGGGGCAGCGATGCCCCCGCGCGCCAGAACAACCTGGGCGACGACGAGCGCGCCGACGCCACCGAACTCGCGCGCAGCCAGGAGTCGCTGCAGTCCTTCCTGCACCGGCAGGCGCTGAGCCTGCGGCTGAACGAGAACGACAGCGCCGCGCTGCGCTTCCTGATCGAATCGCTCAACGACGACGGCTATCTCGAAGACTCCCTGCCGGCGCTGGCCTCGGGCCTCGCGGGCGACGACAACGACCAGTTCGACGAGCTGGTGCACCACTTCCAGGTGGCGCTCGGCCTGCTGCAGAGCCTGGAGCCGGCCGGCGTCGGCGCGCGCGACCTGGGCGAATGCCTTTGCATCCAGCTGCGCGCGCTCGCGAGCGAAAGCGAGACCGAGGAACAGGCGCTGGTGCGCAAGACCGCCATCGCGATCTGCAAGCAGCCGATGGAGCTGCTCGCGCGGCGCGACTTCAAGCGCCTGGCCACGCTCACGCGCACCAACGAAGAGCTGGTGCGCTCGGCGCTGCAGGTCATCTCGCGCCTGGAGCCCAAGCCGGGCCGCCGTTTTGTCGACGTCGAGCGCAACATCGTCATTCCCGACGTGATCGTCACCAAGATCGGCCGCGGCACCAACGCCAAGTTCCGCGTCATGCTCAACCCCGAGGTGATGCCGCGGCTGCGCGTGCACGACATCTATGCAGGCGCGCTCAAGTCGCACAAGGGCGAGGGCAGCCAGGCGCTGTCGCAGCGGCTGCAGGAGGCGCGCTGGTTCATCAAGAACATCCAGCAGCGCTTCGACACCATCCTGCGCGTGAGCAACGCCATCGTCGAGCGGCAGAAGAGCTTCTTCGTGCACGGCGAGCTCGCGATGCGGCCACTGGTGCTGCGCGAGATTGCCGACGAACTCGGCCTGCACGAATCGACCATCTCGCGCGTGACCACGGCCAAGTACATGTCCACGCCTTTCGGCACGGTCGAGCTCAAGTACTTCTTCGGCTCGGCGCTTGGCACCGAGACCGGCGGCAATGCGTCGAGCACCGCGGTGCGCGCGCTGATCAAGCAGTTCGTGAGCTCCGAGAGCATCAAGAAGCCGCTGTCCGACAGCCAGATCTCCGAGATGCTCAAGGAGCAGGGCATCGAGTGCGCGCGCCGCACCGTGGCCAAGTACCGCGAGGCCCTGCGCAT
>NZ_JBFTPJ010000905.1:0-2383 GCF_056398445.1 Variovorax sp. 01T439_2 | reverse complement strand
GGAAGACCGAGAACTCTTCGGTCCACGCGAACGAAGAGTCGGTGAAGTAGCGCACCAGCACGTTGGCAAAGGTGATGAGCGCCAGCGCGCCCATGATGATGACGGTGAGCCAGTCTTCGATGGCGAGCGGCACCCGGGTGGGCTCGTCGGCGGCTTCGATGTCTGGGGGAAGGGGGCTGGCGGCGTCCAGCAAGGGGCCGGACTCGTTGGGAGTGGTCATCGAGAGGGAGGGGGAAAGCAGCTATGGATGGTAACGATCCATGTCCATCCGTTCATCGGGGTTTTCCTAAGCTGCGGCCCCGTTGCACGCCCCTCCCGGCTCTCTCGAAGCGGGCTACTCGAGCTTGGCGCCCGAATCCTTGATCAGGCGCTCCCAGACCGGGCTTTCCTTCTTGTAGACGGCGGCAAAGGCCTCGGGTGAGCTCTCCTTCAGGTCGAAGCCCATTGCCGCCACGCGTGCCTGCACGTCGGGCTGGCGCGTGGCCTTGCCCACCTCTTCGGCAATGCGCTGCACGATCGGCTTGGGCGTGCCGGCCGGCATGGCAATCGCGAGCCAGCCGGCCACGCGGTAGGCCTCGTCGTCCAGGCCCTGCTCGGCCAAGGTGGGCACGTTGGGCAGCGTGGCCATGCGGCGCTCGCCGCTCACGCCGATGGCCCGGAGCTTGCCGGCCTCGATGTGCGGCTTGGCCACCAGCGCGCTCGCAAAGGCCATCTGGATCTGGCCGCCGATCAGGTCCTGCAGCATCGGCGCCTCGCCCTTGTAGGCGACGTGGTTCATCTCGGCCTTCTGCGTGAGGCTCATGTGTGCGCCGGCCAGGTGCGGGTAGGCGCCCACGCCGTACGAGCCGTAGGCCACCTTGCCCTTGTTGGCGGCCACGTACTTCAAGAGCTCGGGCCCGCTCTTCACCGGCACGCTGGGGTGCACCACCAGCACCAGCGGCGCGGTGGCGATCTGGTAGACCAGCGTGAGGTCGCGCTGCGTGTCGTAGGGCAGCTTCTGGTAGAGGAACTGGTTGGTCAGCAGCGAATTGCTCAGCGCCAGCACCAGGGTGTAGCCGTCGGGCGGCGCCTTGGCCACCGCATCGGTGCCGATGATGCCGGCAGCGCCGGGCTTGTTGTCGATGATCACGGGCTGGCCCAGGCCCGCCGCCATCTTCTCGCCGACCACGCGGGCCAGCACGTCGGTGGCGCCGCCCGCGGCAAAGGGCACCACCATGCGGATCGGCTTGCCCGGATAGGCCTGCGCCCAGGCGGCCGGGGTGGTGGCCGCGAGCGCGAGCGAAGCAATGCCGCAGTGCAGGGCGCGGCGGGTGATGCCGTGCGCGGTGTTGGTGGTGGTGAAGGTTGCGCTCATGTCCGATGTCTCCGGCGGTCGTTGTTGTCTGTCGAAAAAAGAAACCGGCACGCGGTGGCTATTCGGCCAGCACCTGCGTCTTGAAGGGAAGCGCCTCGAGCGCCGTGCGGATCCGAGCCTGCAGCGGCGCCGCGAGCGCGCCCGCGGCCGCGGCATCGATGCGCACCTGCACCAGGCTTTCGCCCTCGCTGCGCACGCGCGGCCAGGCGGCCGGCGGCGCGCCAAGCTCCCCGCACACCTGCGCCACCGTGGCCGCCACCACGCGGCTCGCGGCCATGGCGCGAAGCTCGGGCTTGTAGATCTTGCCGACGTTGGTCATCGGCATGTGCTCGATGATGCTCACCGAGCGGGGCTTGGCGGGCGCCTCGTCGACGCGCGCGGCGGTGAAGGCCAGCAGCTCCTCCTCGCTGGCCGAGGCGCCCGGCACCAGCGTGGCAAAGACCACCGGCAGCTCGCCCGCATAGGCATCGGGCGCACCCACGGCCGCGCACAGCTGCACCGCGGGATGCGCACCCAGTGCGTCCTCGATCACCTTGGGGTCGATGTTGTGGCCGCTGCGGATGATCAGGTCCTTCGAGCGGCCGCTGAGGTTGAGCCTGCCGTCGCCGTCGATCCAGCCCAGGTCGCCGGTCGCGAGCCAGCCGTCGGCGGTGAAGGCCTTGGCGTTGTCGGCCGGATCGACGAAGCCCGAGAACAGGTTGGGCGACTTGAACAGCACCATGCCCTGCTCGCCGGGCGGCAGCTCGCGGTCGCTGGCGTTGCCGTTCTCGTCGAGCGCCACGATGCGCATCCGCATGTGGGGCAGCGCAAAGCCGACGCAGCCCGCGGGCCCGTCCACGCCCGGCGGCGTGATGGTCGAGATGCCGGCCATCTCGGTCATGCCCAGGCTCTCGTGCACATGCAGGCCGAACAGGCGCTCGAAGCGCGCGGCCAGCTCGGGCGAGAGCACGGCGGCGCCCGTGCGGCAGTAGCCGATCGACGAGATGTCGGCGCCGTTGAGCGGCACGTTCGCGAGCGCCGCCAGCACCG
>NZ_JBFTPJ010000904.1:0-2400 GCF_056398445.1 Variovorax sp. 01T439_2 | reverse complement strand
ATGTTGCCCGACTCGGCCATGCCCGGATAGCCGCGCGGGCCGCAGTTCTTCAGCACCATCACGCAGTGCTCGTCGATGTCGAGGTTCTCGTCGTCGATGCGCTTGTGCAGGTCGTCGGCGCTTTCGAACACCACCGCGCGGCCCTTGTGCACCAGCAGCTCGGGCGTGGCGGCACTGGGCTTGATGATGGCGCCGTTGGGCGCGAGATTGCCGCGCAGCACGCAGATGCCGGCCTTGTCCTTGAAGGGCTCGGCCAGCGGGCGGATCACCTGCGGGTTGTAGTTCTCGGCGTCCTTCACGTTGTCCCATAGCGTCTGGCCGTTGGCCGTGATCACGTCCTTGTGCAGGTACTGCGCGATCTCCTTGATGACCACCGGCAGCCCGCCCGCATAGCAGAAGTCTTCCATCAGGAAGCGGCCCGAAGGCTGCAGGTCGACCAGGCAGGGGAGGTCCGAGGCCAGGCGGTCGAAGTCGTCGAGCGAAAGATCGACGCCGATGCGCCCCGCAATGGCCAGCAGATGGATGACGAGGTTGGTGGAGCCGCCGATGGCCGCATTGACCTTGATGGCGTTCTCGATGGCCTGGCGCGTGAGGATCTTCGACATGTGGAGGTCTTCATGGACCATGTCGACGATGCGCCGGCCCGCCATGCGCGCCAGCACGTTGCGCCGGCCGTCCACCGCCGGGTAGGCGGCGTTGCCGGGCAGGCCGATGCCCAGCGACTCGACCATGCTGGCCATGGTGCTGGCGGTGCCCATGGTCATGCAGTGGCCGTGGCTGCGGTGCATGCAGCTCTCGGCCTCGAAGAAGTCCTGCAGCTTGAGCGTGCCGGCGCGCACCTGCTCGCTCATCTGCCACACGCCGGTGCCCGAGCCCAGTTCCTGGCCGCGCCACTTGCCCGAAAGCATCGGGCCGCCGGAGACGCCGATGGTCGGCAGGTCGACGCTGGCCGCACCCATCATGAGCGCGGGCGTGGTCTTGTCGCAGCCCATGAGCAGCACCACGCCGTCCAGCGGATTGCCGCGGATGCTTTCTTCCACGTCCATGCTCGCGAGGTTGCGGTACAGCATGGCGGTGGGGCGCAAGAGCGTTTCGCCGAGCGACATCACCGGGAACTCGAGCGGAAAGCCGCCCGCTTCGTAGACGCCGATCTTCACCTGCTCGGCGAGCGTGCGGAAGTGCGAGTTGCAGGGCGTGAGCTCGCTGAAGGTGTTGCAGATGCCGATGACCGGGCGCCCGTCGAACTGGTCGTGCGGCACGCCCTTGCCCTTGACCCAGCTGCGGTAGATGAAGCCATCGCGGTCATGGCGGCCGAACCATTGCTGGCTGCGCAGGTCTTCGGGTTTTTTCTTGGGGGAAGTGCTCATCGGGTTGTCTCCGTTTGCGACCGCTTGCGGCCCCAAACCTCAGGGTTTGTCCTGCCGATCGATCATTTCAATCATCATATGATAAGTGCGAAGAGCTTGCCGGACCCTTAGTGTTTTCGAGTGTCGGCATATCAAATTTCACATCACGCACATGATCAAGAACATCCACGGTCGCACGCTCGAGCTGCTCGGCGAAGCTGTCGTGGCCGGCCGCTATGCGATCGGTGCGTCGATCCCGGCCGAACCCATTCTGGGCGAGGAGCTCGGCGTGAGCCGCACCGTGGTGCGCGAAGCCATCAAGTCGCTCGCGGCCAAGGGCCTGATCGTGACGGGCCCCAAGGTGGGCACGCGGGTGCTGCCGCAGGACAAGTGGAACTGGTTCGACCCTGACGTCATCACCTGGCAGTCGCGTGCCGGGCTCACGCCCGAGTTCCTGCGCGACCTGCAGGACTTGCGGCGCGTGGTCGAGCCGGCGGCCGTGCGGCTCGCGGCCGAGCGCGCCAGCCCGCAGGACATCGAGGAAATAGAGCGTGCCTACGCCGGCATGAAGGAAGCCGTGGAGAACGGCGGCGACTACGTCACCTTCGACCTGCGCTTTCATACCGGCCTCCTGAGCGCAGCGCGCAACCGCATGCTCGCGCAGATGAGCAAGGCGCTCAACGCACTGCTTCGCACCAGTTTCGAGATATCGACCAGCAAGCCCGACGGTCCCGCGCTTTCGCTGCCGCTGCATCGCGCGGTGCTCGACGCGGTGATTGCGCACGATCCGGCCAAGGCCGAGCAGGCGGTCATCCGCCTCATCGACGGCGCTCGGCAGGACATCGAAGACGTGCTCGGCTCGTCGCGCCGCCGGCTGCCGCGGCTCAGCCGCCCACCGCCGCGGCTCAAGGCCCACTAGCCGGGCAGCCCGGGTCCAGGCGCGAGCCGGCGCAGGTTGCCACAGATTTTTTCACCCACGCTCGTGTTCGAGCATTTCCACCGAAAAAGAAGGAGACACCATGAAAGTCGTCAAGTCGCTGATCAAGTCGCTGAT
>NZ_JBFTPJ010000903.1:0-2400 GCF_056398445.1 Variovorax sp. 01T439_2 | reverse complement strand
GGGCGCGGCCGGCGCCTCGGGCACGGGCATCCGCATGGCGCTGCAGGCCGACCTGCGCGCGCTGCGGGTGCTGGTGCGCACCGACCGGCAGCTCACGCTCTCGGGCAACCTGCAGGCGCGCCTGGACGCCGGCCAGTTCAGCGTGCGCGGCAAGCTCAGGACCGACCGCGCGGTGATCATCCTGCCCGACGAGACCGCGCCGAGCCTGGGCACCGACGTGGTGGTGCGCTCCGCCGCCAAGGACCGCGAGCTGGCCGAGCAGGCCCAGCGCGACGCCGCGCGCAACGAGGCGCAAGCCGCCAGGCCGCAGACCGCGAAGCCGCCCGACATCGTCGTGAACTTCGACCTGGGCGACGACTTCGCGGTGCAGGGGCGCGGCATCACCACGCGGCTCGAGGGCGACCTGGAGATCCGCAGCACCCGGCTCGATGCGCCGCCGCGCATCACCGGCGAAGTGAAGACCGTGAAGGGCCAGTACCGCGCCTACGGCCAGCAGCTCGACGTGGAAACCGGCGTGGCCCGCTTCAACGGGCCCTTCGACAATCCCGCGCTCGACATCCTGGCGATCCGGCCCAACATCTCGCAGCGCGCCGGCGTGCAGATCACGGGCACCGCGCAGTCGCCGCGCGTCAAGCTCTATTCGGAGCCCGCGCTGTCCGACGCGGAGACGCTCTCGTGGGTGGTGCTCGGCCGCGCCTCCGCCACCAGCGGCGGCGAATCGGCGCTGCTGCAGCAGGCGGCGCTGGCACTGATCGGCCACGTCAGCAAGGGCACGAGCGGCGGCAGCCTGGCCGGCCGCTTCGGCCTGGACGAACTCGGCTTCAAGGGCCCCGGCAGCGGCGGCGACCTGCGCGAATCGGCGGTCACGCTCGGCAAGCGGCTGTCGAAGGATTTCTATCTCACCTACGAACGCAGCCTGGGCGGCACCTTCGGCACCATCTTCATCTTCTACGACCTGACGCAGCGCCTCACGCTGCGCGGACAGGCCGGCCAGACCAGCGGGCTCGACCTGATCTACACGCTCAAGTACGACTGAGCTGCGGGTCTGCCGCCTTGACCGCGGTAATTCACAGGGTTAAAAATCGTTAACGCCCTTCTAACAAGGAACGACGATGCACGGTGAAGGAGACAAGGGCGAGTGTTCCATGCTGGACCGTCAGAAGTACGACCCGCCGGGCTACTCGCGAACCACGTTCTTGCGCCACGCGCTGCAGTGCGTGATTGCAGTCATTGCAGCTGGCGCCGCGGTGGCGTCCCTTCCCTATTGGGGAGGCGACGACTTTCCGCTGATGGGCCTGATCGTCTACGTGGCGGGCATGGTGTTCGTTGCCATGCCGCTGTGCCTGTACTACGAGTCGCTGCTGCAGTCGCATGAAGAGCGCGTGGAGCGCGCGCGGCACATGCTGGCCGGCTAGGCCTCCGCCTGGACCTCCGGCTTCGCCTTGACCACCTGCCTGAGGCCCGCAAGCGCGGGATCGACGATGGCCGCGTCCGCTCCCACCGCATACACCGCATAGGCCGGATAAAGAAACTCCGGCGTCCCGGGCACGCGGCGCAGCCGGCCCGATTCGAGGTGGCTGCTCACCACGTCGTGCCGGAAGTAGCCGGTGCCTCCCGCGGCCAGCAGATACTCGCGCCCGAGCGGCCCGAGCCCCGCGCTCACCGCGGCGTTGGAGAGCTCGGGAAACGCGAGGCCGTGCTGCGCCGCGAACTCCGGGCCCCAGTCCACATACACATAGTCCGCAGGCCGCGGYACGCGCGGATGCTGCGCGGTCGTGACCATGACCAGCTTCTCCTCGATGAGCAGCTCCACGCGGAGGCCCGGCCGCTGCTGCGGCGCGTAGGCAATGGCCATGTCGAGCACGCCCGCGGCCACCTTGTCGAGCAGGTCGTGCGGAAAGCCGACCTCGGTGCGGATGGCCAGCTGCGGCGCGGCCGTGCGCATCCACAGCAGCCATTGCAGCAGCAGCGGATCCCACAGGCTGATCTCGCAGCCGATGGCAAGCACCGCGCGGCTGCCGACGGGCACCGCTACCTGGTGGCGCGCGCGCTCCCACACCTGCACCAGCATGGTGGCGTGCGGCAGGAACTGCTCGCCGGCCGCGGTGAGCACCGCGCCCGCCTTGTTGCGCACGAAGAGCGGCCGGCCCAGCAGCTCCTCCAGCGTTCGCACGCGCGCGCTCACCGAAGTCTGCGTGACGTGCAGCCGCTCGGCGGCGCGCTGGAAGCTGCGCGTGTCCACGATCTCGAGGAAAGTCCGGGCCAGGTTGATGTCCATGCCGCATCCTTTTGAGTGCATAAATTTTGCACTCAACTGGCAATTAATATCGTTTTACTTGATGCGAACGCGGGCCCAAGATGAAGGTTTTACTTGATGCGAACGCGGGCCCAAGATGAAGG
>NZ_JBFTPJ010000902.1:0-2401 GCF_056398445.1 Variovorax sp. 01T439_2 | reverse complement strand
ACCTGGTGCCGGGCGACGTGATCGCACTCTCGGCCGGCGACATGATCCCGGCCGACTGCCGGCTGCTCGCGGCCAAGGACCTGTTCATCAGCCAGTCGGCGCTGACCGGCGAAGCGATGCCCGTGGAGAAGTTCTGCATCGACCGCGGCAGCCATGAAGCCGGCGTGCTCGAGCGCGACAACCTGCTCTTCATGGGCACCAGCGTGGTCAGCGGCACCGCCTCCGCGCTCATCGTGCACACGGGCAACCGCACCTTCTTCGGCGCGCTGGCGCAGCGCGTGACCGCCGCCGACCAGGGCACCAGCGCGTTCCAGGCCGGCATCAACCGCGTGAGCTGGGTGCTGATCCGCTTCATGCTGGTGATGGCGCCGCTGGTGCTGGTGATCAACGGCCTGGCCAAGGGCGACTGGTGGGAGGCGGCGCTGTTCGCGCTGTCGATCGCGGTGGGCCTCACGCCCGAGATGCTGCCGATGATCGTGACCGCTGCGCTGGCCAAGGGCGCGGTCGTGATGTCGCGGCAGAAGGTGATCGTGAAGCGGCTCGAAGCGATCCACAACTTCGGCGCCATGGACGTGCTGTGCACCGACAAGACCGGCACGCTGACGCAGGACCGCATCGTGCTGGAGCGCCACACCAACGCCTGGGGCGAGGCCTCGGACCACGTGCTGCAGATGGCCTACCTGAACAGCTTCCATCAGACCGGCCTGAAGAACCTGCTCGACAAGGCGGTGCTGAACCATGCCGAGGTGCGGCTGGAAACGCGGCTGCAGACGGCCTGGCGCAAGATCGACGAGGTGCCCTTCGACTTCGCGCGCCGGCGCATGTCGGTGGTGGTCGAGAACGGCGGGAGCGAGCACCTGCTGGTCTGCAAGGGCGCACTGGAAGAGATCCTCTCGGTCTGCAGCTCGGTCGAGCGCGGCGACGAGGTGCTGCCGCTCGACGCCGGCCTGCTCGCACGCATCCACGCCATCGCGTCGGAGCTCAACACCCAGGGCCTGCGCGTGGTGGCCGTGGCCAGCCGCCTGCTGGCCGCCGGGACGCAACGGCAGGCCCAAGTGGCCTACGGCGTGGCCGACGAAACGGCGCTCACGCTGCTGGGTTATGTCGCCTTTCTCGATCCGCCGAAGGAGTCGACCGCACCCGCGCTGCGCGCGCTGGCCGAGCACGGCGTGGCCGTGAAGGTGCTGACGGGCGACAACGAGCTGGTGGCGCGCAAGGTCTGCGGCGACGTGGGCATCGAGGTCGGCCGCGTGGTGCCGGGCCGCGAGATCGAAGAGTTGGACGACGCCGGCCTGTGCGCGCTGGTCGAGCGGCACCAGGTGTTCGCCAAGCTCACGCCCGCGCACAAGGAGCGCATCGTGCGTGCGCTGCATGCGAACGGGCACGTGGTGGGCTTCATGGGCGACGGCATCAACGATGCGCCCGCGCTGCGTGCGGCCGACAYCGGCATTTCGGTGGACGGCGCGGTGGACGTGGCCAAGGAATCGGCCGACATCATCCTGCTCGAGAAGAGCCTGATGGTGCTGGAGYAGGGCGTGGTGGAAGGCCGCCGCACCTTTGCCAACATGCTGAAGTACATCAAGCTCACGGCGAGCTCGAATTTCGGCAACGTGTTCTCGGTGCTGGTGGCGAGCGCGTTCCTGCCCTTCCTGCCGATGCTGCCGCTGCATCTGCTGGTGCAGAACCTGCTGTACGACGTGTCGCAGATCGCGATTCCGTTCGACAACGTGGACGCCGAGTTCCTGCGCAAGCCGCAGAGCTGGAACCCGGCCGACCTGGGCCGCTTCATGCTGTTCYTCGGGCCGCTGAGCTCGGTGTTCGACATCCTGACCTACGCCGTGATGTGGTTCGCGTTCTCGGCGAACACGGTGGCGCACCAGGCGCTGTTCCAGTCGGGCTGGTTCATCGAAGGCCTGTTGTCGCAGACRCTGGTCGTGCACCTGATCCGCACGCGCAAGATCCCGTTCCTGCAAAGCCGCGCGGCCTGGCCGCTGCTGGCGATGGGCGCGGCGATTGCGGCGGCGGGCATCTGGCTGCCGATGGGGCGGCTCGCGCACTACTTCAGGCTGCAGGCGCTTCCGTTGGCCTACTTTCCGTGGCTCGCAGCGATGCTGGCGGGGTATGCGACGCTCACGCAGGCGGTCAAGGGGTGGTATGCGCGGCGGTTTGGGTGGCAGTGATGTTTTGCTTTGTTCTTGGCGCTGTTGTTCAGGGCGCTCTTGTTCGGGGCGCGTGCACAGGCCACCGGGTACTCCCCTCCGCGAATGTCCYCCGGCCTKCGGCCTCCYCCTTKATTTCGCTGCGCAAGGCACCCCATCGACGGGAGCGTGATCAGAGCACTGGTTGATCAGCGGTGCACCACGAGCGTGCCCAGGTGCACAGGGCATCGGGTGCTCCCCGC
>NZ_JBFTPJ010000901.1:0-2408 GCF_056398445.1 Variovorax sp. 01T439_2 | reverse complement strand
GACGAGCATCGTGCGGGTGCTGTGATGGGCGGCATCGACATCAGCATCATCGGCCTCGTGATCGCGGTGATCACGGGCCTTGCGAGCTTCTGGTTCGGCCGGCGCATGCGCCTGAAGCGCGGGGCCAAGCAGCGCGAGAAGGACCGCATCGCGGCGCAGGCCGGCGAGACCCGGCAGCAGCGCCGGGCGCGCGAGCGCAAGGAACGCGGCTAGCGCCTTTTCGCCTCAGCGCAGGCCCTGCCACCAGCGCTCGTTGGTGCGGGCCTTTCCCACCGTGAGCACTTCGCCGATCACCGGCGTGGCGAGCTCGATCTTCTTGGCCTGCGACAGGTCGGCAATGCGGTCCAGCGGATCGTGCCAGGTGTGGAAGGCGAGGTCGAAGGTGCTGTTGTGCACCGAATAGAGCACCTTGCCGCGCAGGTCCTCGAAGGCCTGCACGCTCTGCTCGGGCGTCATGTGGACGGCCGGCCAGTAGGCGTCGTAGGCGCCGTTTTCCATCAGCGCCAGGTCGAAGCCGCCGAAGCGCTCGCCGATCTGCTTGAAGCCCGCAAAGTAGCCCGAGTCGCCGCTGTAGAAGATGCGCTGCTCGCCGCTTTGCACCACCCATGAAGCCCACAGCGTGCGGTCGCGGTCGGTCAGCGTCCGGCCCGAAAAGTGCTGCGCCGGCGTGGCGGTGAGCTTGACGCCGTCGTGCTCGCCGCCTTGCCACCAGTCGAGCTCCGTCACGCGCTCCGCAGGCACGCCCATGGCCACCAGCCGCGCGCGCACGCCCAGCGGCACGAAGTAGCGCTGCACGCGCAGCGCGAGGTACTCGATGGTGGCCACGTCGAGGTGGTCGTAGTGGTCGTGCGAGAGGATCAGGCCTTCGATCGGTGGCAACTGCTCGAGCGTGAGCGGCGGCTTGTGGAAGCGCTTGGGACCGACGAAGGTGAACGGCGACGCGCGCTC
This sequence comes from Variovorax sp. 01T439_2, assembly GCF_056398445.1. Taxonomy (NCBI): domain Bacteria; kingdom Pseudomonadati; phylum Pseudomonadota; class Betaproteobacteria; order Burkholderiales; family Comamonadaceae; genus Variovorax; species Variovorax sp. 01T439_2. Next base: position 1,460 of record NZ_JBFTPJ010000901.1, on the reverse strand, counting down.
GCTGAACACGGGGTCGATCAGCCAGTACTTGCCCCGCAGCTTGAGCAGGTGCGACGAATGGCCGAGCCGCACCACATGGTTGGCCTTGGGATCGAGCGCCTCCAGGTCGGCGGTGGCCAGCATGCGCACCGGGATCGGGTCGACCGGCACGGTGCCCACCTTGTCGCCGACGATGAAGCGCGACCAGATCCGCCATCCGCTGGCCGAAGGCAGCACGTCCGGGTTCGGCGGGTTCTGGAAGCTGCATCCCTTGAACTGCGGCGATGCGTCGTAGCGCGCCTCGCACCCGCTGTTGCTGGCGCAGCCCGCGACGAGCGCGCAGCTGGCCGCGAAGAGCGATGTGCCGTAGCCGCGAAGGCGGCGCTTCAGAAAGGAGATCATGGCGAGGTGTTGTCCGGTTTTGCGGCGCGAGCTTAGCCGCCGCGCCGCCRCCAATGGTTTCAGCGGCAGAAACATTCGGCGCACAGGGATATTTCCGCGCCGCTCGTCGTAGGCCATGCGTTCTATGGCCGCCCGCGGCATCGCGCGGCACACTGAAGCGCGCCACGTTCCGCGGGCTTCAAGGAGGCGACCACACCATGAGCAGCAACCGCTATCCCATCATCTACGTGCGCGGCTACGCCATGACCGAGGCCGAGCGCGACGACACCGCGGCCGATCCGTTCTGCGGCTTCAACGTGGGCTCCACGGTCTACCGTGCCACCGTGAAGAAGGATGCGCCGGCGCAGAAGTTCGTCTTCGAATCGCCCGTGGTGCGCCTCCTGGCCGACTTCCAGTACCAGAGCGTCTACCAGAACGGCCTCGATATCCTCGACAACGACTGGAAGCCTTCGCCCGACGAAACCGGCAAGGACGTGGACGGCATTCCGGCCGCATCGATCGTCATCTACCGCTACTACGACGGCGGCTCGGAGCTGCTGGGCGACGGCAAGTCGCGCGACGTGAAAATCTACGCGCAGGGCTTGAGCAAGCTGATCCTTCGCGTGCGCGACCTGGTGGCACTGCGCGAAGGAGCCGCTTTCTCGCCGGCCGACTTCCGCTGCTACCTGGTGGCGCATTCGATGGGCGGGCTGGTGGTGCGGGCCTTCCTGCAGAACCCGGCGCTCGGCGATGCGGCGGCGCGCGCCTGCGTCGACAAGGTGTTCACCTACGCCACGCCGCACAACGGCATCGACATGGGCGGCATCAACGTGCCGGCCTGGCTCACGGCCAACGAGATGAACACCTTCAACCGCGAGCGGATGTCGGAGTTCATGGACACGGCACCGGTCGATGGCCGCATGGACTACCTGCCGGCCGCCGCGTTTCCGCCCGATCGCTTCTTCTGCATGGTGGGCTCCAACCGCGGCGACTACGAGGCCGCCAAGGGCCTCTCGCGCATGTTCGCGGGCCACGGCAGCGACGGGCTGGTGCGCATCGAGAACGCCTCGCTCTGGTCCATCGACGAGGCCAGGCGCAGC
>NZ_JBFTPJ010000900.1:0-2416 GCF_056398445.1 Variovorax sp. 01T439_2 | reverse complement strand
GGGGTGCGCACCTTGAGCACCATGTCGGCCGCGAAGGCGGCGTTCATGTTGACGATCTCGGCACCGGCGGCCTCGTAGGCGACATCGGTGACGCTGGCTGCAATGCCAGCCCCGGACTGCACGCGCACGGTGTGCCCGGAAGCGGCCAGTTTCTTCACCGTCTCGGGCGTTACGGCCACGCGGGTTTCGCCGGCCATTGTCTCGGCAGGCACGCCTATCAGCATAGGATGTCCTTGTTGTATGACCGGACACGAGAATGCACGGCGTCGGCCGTGCTTCCCGCGTCACCTGAGAGCCGCCGGTGCGGACAAAAGCAAGTCGAACGCTCAGGCGGTCGCGCCTACTTGGTACAGCTCGACGCGCGTGCCGTCGGGATCGGTCACGTAAATGGTCAGCCCGTACGGTCCGTCATGCAGGTCTTCTTGAAACTCGATATTCGCCTTCTTCAGCCTGTCGCGCAGTGCGCGCACGTCGTTGACCTCGAATGCCATGTGATCGATCTGCCGGTGCGAAGGCGCCCGCCCGCCGACGATGGCTACACCTTGATGGAAGGCCGTGAACGGCCGGCCATCAGCCAGTGGCTTTGCGGGTCGGACCGTGAAACCGAGTTGGTCGACGTAGAACGAGGTCGAGCGCGGCACGTCCTGCACCATCAGAAGCATGTGGCCGTAGCTCAGCGTGCGAGGCGCGGACTTCGCGTCGATCCAGCCGCGCATCTCCGCCGCATCGGAAATCTCGCAGAAGTACTGCTTCCAGACCTTCTTGGCCGTCTCTTCCCACTCTGCATTGACGCCCGAGATGCAGTCGTTCAGTGCCACCACGTCGTAGTCGCGCAGATAGGCCTCACGGATGCTGGTTTCGACGCATGCATTGGCAGTGGTTCCGGCCACGAAGAGCGTGCGCGTGCCCAGCATCTTGAGCATCATCTCGAGGCGCGTTTCGTAAAAGGCGCCAAAGCGATGCTTGCGGATCACGTAGGCCGGATTGGCGGCCGCCAGAGGCTTCAATTCTTCGACGATCTCTTCGTCCCAGGTGCCGGCGAGCGCCGACACCTGCTTGCGACGCGAGGTGTGGCCCGCGAGCTTCTTGTGCGCGCGGCTCGCGTCGACCGCGAAGTGTTCCTGCACGGTCCAGATCACTGGAATGCCCGCGGCTTGGCAGCGCGGAATGAGAGCCGCAAGCACCGGCACGATCRCCGACAGGCGCTGTGTGTCGACGCCTGAAATTCCAAGCGTGCCCTTGTCGTGGATGAATGCGTTTTGCAGGTCGATGACCAGCAGCGCCGAGGTTTTTGGATCGAGGTTGTCGAGGTCCATCATTTTTCCTTCATGTCGATGCCGAGCACGCCGTTGCGTCCCCAGCTTTCTTTGGGCGTGTCGTGAATCACGACGTGCAGGTGGTCGGGCTTGCRGCCCGCGTGGTCGACCATGGCCTGGGTAATGGCCTTGACCAGGTTACGTTTTTGGTCGACCGTGCGGCCTTCCCACATCTCGACGATCACGAATGGCATGTCAGTTTTCCTCAGGTTGAATGCCGGCCCAGCGGGGGACCGTGGGCGCAAAGCCCGTCACGAAATCGTTGCCGGCGCGGTCTTCGCCGCGCACCAGCCAGAGCGGCCGCGTGGTGTAGTTGATGAGCGGCTGCTCTTCCATCGCGATCCAGTTGGCCAGCGCACGCCCGTCGCGCACGAACTGGCTCGTGCCCGGCATGTAGCGGATCACGAACAGCGGCGCGCAGGGGTCCAGCACCGGCAGGTTCTGTGCAATGGCGTCGAGCGACAGGAAAAAGACTTTCTGCACGGCCGTCGGCGCAACCAGCACCACGGCGCCCGCCAGCGGCAATGCCGGCCAGTAGCGTCCCTCGCGCCTTGTTTCAACGAAGCGCCTGTAGGCAGCGGCCTCGAGATGCAGTTCGGTGTCCCACAGCACGATATCTGGGCCGATCAGCCGCTCGACGTTGTCCAGGATTTCCGGGTCTTCGCAGAGGTCCAGGAAACACCAGGCATCCGTCAGCGCCGATGYGTGCCCCCACGGGCTGTGGATACCCGACAACCGCTCCGCACGAAGCGGCGGCTGCCGGATCGCAAGTTGGCGCGCGGCCGCATGCATGGCGCCGATGCGCTGCGCGAGGCTTCTCACGGCCGGCGCCACGCTGCCCATCAGGGGTTCGCAGAATCCAGTTTCCATGGCTAGGCCGGCACGGACAGACAACGACCACGACCGAAGTGGCTCTCGTCGACCTGGCCGTTCTCGTAGACCACCGCGCCACGAGACACGGTCAGCACGGGCCAGCCCTTGAGTTTCCAGCCTTCGTAGATGCAGGTTCCCTTCCCCGTGTGGTGTACCGTGCGTTCTTCGTCGAGATCGACCAGCACCAGATCGGCGTCGAAACCGACCTCGATATTGCCCTTGCGCGC
>NZ_JBFTPJ010000899.1:0-2420 GCF_056398445.1 Variovorax sp. 01T439_2 | reverse complement strand
GGACCAAGCTCTGCTGTCGGATCTCGTACTTGAAATGGCTGCGATACCAGAGTTGCCGATTGAATCGGGATACGGGGTTAGCACCGCGAGCGCGTCGCTTCTGGGCGCTTGGGGAAGACTGTTGGAACTGCTAGATCGGCCAACCGAAATCCCCGTCATGGCTCAGTCCTTGGAACACGAGCTCATGTTTCGGTTGCTGATGGGACCACACGGCGGCCTGCTCCGTCAAATTGCCGGATCTGACTCGCGCCTGAGGCATATCCGAAAGGCCATGGCTTGGATCCGTGATCATTACACCGAGCGCCTCAATTTCAAAGCGGTCGCTGCACTCACGGGAATGAGCGTATCGGTCTTTTACGAGCGCTTTAAAGCCGTCGCCGCCGTCAGTCCCCTTCAGTATCAAAAGTATATCCGGCTCCACGAGGCCCGCCGTCGCATGATCGCGGACCAAGTGAGTGCGGCCGAGGTGGGGTTCTCGGTCGGCTATGAAAGCGCCTCACAATTCAGCCGCGAGTACAAGCGTCTCTTCGGAGCGCCGCCAGGTCAGGACGCTGAAAAAGCGAAGGCGGGCCTGGGGGGAATTAATCGGCCAAAATCGCTTGGCGCTCGGCCAGATGCTGATTGGAACGTCGAGCGTAGTCTCGACCCACGGCTAAGATGACGCTCGCTCGCAAATGGACGTCTTCGACAACCTGTTAGATCAGGGCCGCTCGATGCCTTCAAAAGTTCTGAGGACCTCGACCGCATGGGCGGTAGCGTCGTATGGCGGATTGCCGATCCCTTGGGTGCAAGCGCTCCAGCGCCAGGTCTCGTTCGGTGGTCATCACACGCAGTTCGCCGATGAGAGATTCGCTGCGCCGAGTGGCCTCGGCCAGGGCTTGCTGCAGGGCTGAGAATTCTTCGGTGGTGGGCATCTCAACCATTGCCTGCTTCGATCAACATGACGTGCAGGCGTTCCTCGAACATCGCATTGTCGAGGAAGATTCGGCAGCACTCAACGTCCGCGAATGAGTTGCCTCAAATGTATTGGACTCCACCGATCTCTGACCCCAGATTGGATTGAACCCCATCGACTGGACCACTGGGGAAAGATGAACTGATACGCTGTTGTTAGTCGAGCACGACGACATGCTTGCCTGGTGTGTTGCCGGCCTCCAGATCAGATTGCGCATCGCGCACGCCTTCCAGCCCTTGATAGACTTTGGCGACGCTAACTTTCATCCGTCCCGCAGCGATGGCTTCAAGCTGGCCGTTGAACACGTCGGCAGGAAGATCAGTAGCCTTACCGCCATAGCACGTCAGCCGGACGCCGAACGGAATGAGAGAGAACGGGTCAAAAACGGGCATCGTCCATTGGTCGCCCAGGGCCCCGGTAAAGCAGGTGGTTCCATGAACGCGGACCGCCTTCAGTGTGTCGGCCAGAACGCCACAGCCGACAAGCTCCAGTGCGGCATCGACCCCCTCGGGAACGATCTTACGCACGGTCTCAGCGATGTTCCCGCCATCGACGACCACATGACGGACGCCGACCTTGCGTAGCATTTCGGTCCGTTCAGAATTGCGTGTCGTGGCAATCACGGTGACGCCCATGGCGTCTGCAATGGTCGCGGCCGACAATCCCACTGTAGAGGTGCCGCCCCGGATCAGCAGCGTTTGGCCCGCCTTCAGGTCAAGGCCCGTGGTCAACGATCCATAGGCCGTTTGGAACATTTCCGGCAAGGCGCCGACGACATTCCATGGCAGACCCGTCTCGAACGGAATGACTTGGCCGACCGGCACCACGACATACTCGGCATAGGAGCCATCAAACGAACGCCCCATACCGCCCATCATGGTGGCGACCTTTTGTCTCGGCCTCAGATCGCTGTCGGCGGGCGCTTCATCAACCTCACCAACGCACTCGATTCCGGGAATGCGCGGCAAGGTTACATCGGGCGAGGACAGACCCTTGCGGGTGGTGACTTCGGATTCATTTACCCCGAAAGCTCGGATCCGGATCCGCACCCAGCCGGGTTTGATTTCCGGGACAGGACGCTCCTCCAGAATGAGGTTTTCGAGTGGACCGGCTTTGTACAGGACGATTGCTCGCATCGTTTTCATGATGAGCTCCTGGCTAGGTGGGACGTGGAACGACGTGCCGCCCCCAAGGGCGACGCTGCCGGGGTGGCCCTGCGTCAGCGAGCTATTTCGTGAGGTCGTAGCTCTCATCGAGGAGGGAAAAGATCTCTTCCTTCGATACAGAGCCGTCGAGAACGGCGGTGAGCCAGTGTTCCTTGTTCATGTGATAGGCCGGCCGAAAGCCGGGTTTGGTCTTGAGGTCATCGACATTCGCCGGGTGGCATTTGACGTCAAGGACATCGACCTCGCCTTCGCCTTTCAGGCCCAACTTTTCCCTGGGGACGTTCATCACCAGCCCGAAC
>NZ_JBFTPJ010000898.1:0-2422 GCF_056398445.1 Variovorax sp. 01T439_2 | reverse complement strand
GGCCAGCCCTACGTCCCCACGGCCGCCAGGGAGGCCGCCGAGTTCGTCGCCAAGATCGCCGAACTCTCCGCCACCAACCCGGCCTCCGCCGCGGTCGAGGAAGAAGACACGCCGCAGCTCAAGCTGGTGCCGATCGAGGAGCCGCCGGCGCCCAGGGGCTACACGCCCGCGGTGCTCGCCGTCACCGGCACCAACGGCAAGACCACCGTCACCGCGCTCACCGGCCAGCTGGTCGAGCGCGCGGGCAAGAGCGTGGCCGTGGCCGGCAACATCGGCCCGACGCTGCTCGACACCCTGGCCGCGCACATCGATGCCGAGACGCTGCCCGATGTCTGGGTGCTCGAGCTCTCGAGCTTCCAGCTCGACGGCGTGCAGGGCTTCGAGCCGACTGCCGCCACCGTGCTCAACCTCACGCAGGACCATCTCGACTGGCATGGCGACATGCCGGCGTACGCATCGGCCAAGGCGCGCATCTTCGGCACGCAGGGCCTCATGGTGCTCAACCGCGACGACCCCGGCGTGATGGCCATGCTGCCCGCGCCTGTCAAGGTGAAGCTGCAGCGCCCGCAGGTCCGCGCCCATATCACCTTCGGCGCCGCGATGCCGCTGCGTCCGGGCGACTACGGCATCGAGCGCGTCAACGGCATGGCCTGGCTGGTGCGTGCACTCGAGGCCGACGAAACGCAGAAGCGCAAGCGCGGCGCAGTGGTCGAGGAAGAAATCTTCCTGCAGCGCCTGCTGCCCGCCGACGTGCTGCGCATCCGCGGCCGCCACAACGCGATGAACGCGCTGGCGGCGCTCGCGCTGGCCAGCGCCGCCGGCTGCCCGCTTGGACCCATGCTCTACGGCCTGCGCGAATACCGCGGCGAGCCGCACCGCGTGGAGCCAATTGCCATCGTCGATGAGGTCGAGTACTTCGACGACAGCAAGGGCACCAACGTCGGCGCGACGGTCGCCGCGCTCAACGGCCTGGGCGAAGACCGCCGCGTGGTCGTCATTCTTGGCGGCGAGGGCAAGGGCCAGGACTTCGAACCGCTGGCCGCGCCCGTGGCGCAGTACGCGCGCGCCGTGGTGCTGATCGGCCGCGATGCGCCGCTGATCGAGCAGGCGCTGGCGGCCACCGGCGCTTCGCTGATGCATGCCGGCTCGATGCAGGAGGCCGTCAAGCTGGCCGCCGCGCGCGCCAACCCCGGCGATGCCGTGCTGCTGTCGCCGGCCTGTGCGAGCTTCGACATGTTCAAGGACTACGAGCACCGCGCGGCCGTGTTCCGCGAGGCCGTGCAGGCGCTCGAGGACGAGCCTCGCATGGCCGGCCCGTCGTCGAACGATGCCGATTTTTCTTCGGGAGGTCCGGCTTGAACACCACGGCCGCAGGCGCCACGCCCAACGCGAAGACCAGCCGTTTCGGCGGCTGGTTCAGCCGCGCGCGCAGCGGCATCGACTCGCTGCCCGTGCACCTGCCGGTGCGGCTGGGCGGCGCCGGTGTCACGCAGACCAAGGCCGCGCCGATGCGCGTGCTCGGCTTCGACCAGGCGCTGGTCTGGGTCACGGTCGCGCTGCTCACCTGGGGCCTGGTGATGGTGTATTCGGCCTCCATCGCGCTGCCGGACAACCCGCGCTTCGCCCRTGCGGGCTACAGCGCATCGTTCTTCCTCACGCGGCATGCGGCCTCGGTGGTGTTCGCGTTCATTGCGGCGCTGCTGGCCTTCCAGATTCCCATGAAGACCTGGGAGCGCGCCGCGCCCTGGCTCTTCGTGGCCTCGCTGCTGCTGCTGGTGGCGGTGCTCATTCCGCACATCGGCATCAACGTCAACGGCGCGCGGCGCTGGCTGCCGCTGGGCTTCATGCGCTTCCAGCCGTCCGAGCTCGCCAAGCTCGCGATGGTGCTCTATGCCGCCAGCTACATGGTGCGCAAGATGGAGATCAAGGAGCGCTTCTTCCGCGCCGTGCTGCCGATGGGCGTGGCGGTGGTGGTGGTGGGCATGCTGGTGATGGCCGAGCCCGACATGGGCGCGTTCATGGTGATTGCCGTCATTGCCATGGGCATCCTGTTCCTGGGCGGCGTGAACGCACGCATGTTCTTCGTGATCGCGGCGCTGGTGGTGGTGGCCTTCGGCACCATCGTCGCCTCCAGTTCGTGGCGCCGCGAGCGCATCTTCGCGTACCTCGATCCGTGGAGCGAGGAGCATGCGCTGGGCAAGGGCTACCAGCTGTCGCACTCGCTGATCGCCATCGGGCGCGGCGAGATCYTCGGCGTCGGGCTGGGCGGCAGCGTCGAGAAGCTGCACTGGCTGCCCGAGGCGCACACCGACTTCCTGCTCGCGGTGATCGGCGAGGAGTTCGGCCTGGTCGGCGTGCTGCTGATCATCGGCCTGTTCCTCTGGCTCACGCGCCGCATCATGCACATCGGCCGCCAGGCGAT
>NZ_JBFTPJ010000897.1:0-2423 GCF_056398445.1 Variovorax sp. 01T439_2 | reverse complement strand
AGCCCCTTTCGCGCGGCCCCTTCTGCAGGGGCAAGGCGATCAGGTTACCAAGGCCGCCTCTGGGCATCGTGTCCTGATTCGGAAACAGTCGGTCGTAGGACGTGAGCCGGAGCTGCCGCGTGCGCGCGCAGGTGTGGCTGATGATGGCTATGCCGAGGCGACGGGCATCGCGCGCCGGCACGCGAGCGGCAAAGAACACCCAGGCGTGGGCCCCTTGGCCGGAGCGCGAGACCTCCAGCGCTGCTGGCACGCCCAGTTCCGCGCAAGACTGCATGAACGCCTGCGCATCGTCCCGCCATTCGGCCTCGTCGAAGTCGACGGCCAGGAAATGACAGCTGTCGTCCTCCAACAGCGGATACACCCCGACCGTATGCTCGCCAGCCAGGTGCTTGTAGATCACCGCGTCCGACAGCGGGACGAGCAGACGATTGCCGCAGTCTCCGCACTTGATGCGGGGCTTCTCGCACACCCCGGTGCGCCACTCATTCGCGCAAGCCGGCGCGTAGCCCGACTTGCCGGTGGTCTTGCTCTCCCATCGGACGGGAAACACATCGGTACGACCGCGGAAGAGCCGGCGGAAGATAGCGACTTTCGCGTCAGTGGACAATCTCGAGGACTCGACGGGCGATGGGGACGGCTGCTGCCGCGACCGCCATTCGATGCCGTGCGATTCGAGCAGCGCGATCAGCCGGCTGTTCTCCGCGCGCAGCTTGGTGAGTTCATCGGGGTCCGCCATCGAATCCACGCTCGGCCAACAGGTCGTCCATGTTATCGCCAACGCCATATCCCAGGTTGTGGCCGAGGCGTCGGACAGCATCCAGACGACCCAATAAGGCGGACCTGCGTCCTTCGGGCAGAGCGTCCATGACTTTCAACGCCTGCCCGAACATCCGCACCACGGCATTGAAGTAGCCTTCGTCCTGCACGCCGAGATCGTTGCTGAAGCCCACCGCCCGCTCGCAGAAGAACACCATCAGCTCGGCCAGGCTCTCCGGCTGGCCGACGGCCTTCTTGTAATCCGCGATGGCCTTCTTGGCCTTCGTGACCGAGGTGTCCTGGTTCTTAAACACGTCGGGCCACAACCAGCGGTCGATGGTTGCCTTGTACGGTTTCAACACATCGTCGCCGAGCCCCAAGCGCGCGTGCAGGAAGGCTTGGTTATCCTTGCTGGCGGCGTAGAGGTCCTGCACCAGGCCGATCAAGCCCGGGCGGTCAAAGTCGGCAAGCTTGTCCTTGACGTCGCTCCAACTCAGCGCTTTCCTCGTACCCATGCTCACGCATTCTCCGGCTTCAGCAGCTTCGTGGCGGCATCTTCCAGCGCCAGCACGCGGCCTCGTTCTGCACAAGCAAATGGCAGCAAAAAATCGGCGTCAAGCCAGCAACGCCGGGTTGCCGTCAAACCGGGCCCGCCCCTGCGCTGCATGTGCGTTGGCATAGCCTCAAGCCGCAACGCGATGGGCGGTCTCGCCGTCATCTTTGAATCGCATCCGCCAAACGGGAACACGAAAGCCCATGTCCTCCTCGACCAGTTCAGAGGCCAGGATTTCGCCGAGATCACCGGAGCGCGCGCGCTTCGACTGAGGCAGCAGTGCCCTCAGAATTTCGGAGGCGCCGTCGTATCCGAGGCGGGCAACATCGTCAGCCTGGTCGTCGTGCGTCCTGACGGTTTCGCCCAGCTGCGTAAGAACGGCTGCACGGCCGCTATCTTTTTCCAAGCACGTTCGGAATGTCTTCCTCTTGCTTTTGTCCTCGGTGCCAGCGCACCAAGCCTTGAACAATGCCATGTCTCCTCCTCCGTTCTTTGTGAGTTCCGGTCAGACTGGCTGCTCATCGATCCGCTCCGCTTGACTTCTCGCCCGTCATCCCGCCGCCTGCGCAGGCAGTTCAATTTCGTATGCTTGGGCGATACGGGCTACCAGTTCGGCGACGGCGACGTTGCCGAGCTGCAGCGTTTTCGGGTCGACGGACGTGTCCGCAGCAACGGCAACAAGGAACCGCGTCATGTCGGCGCTGATCTTTTCGTCGACCGCGATGCGTGTGGCGGGCGCGAGCAGTTGTGAAAGGCGCAGAACATCGTTGAGGTGCTTGCGCACGTCCTTGGTATCCACCTTGGCGCCCTGCTCTTTTCGCGCCGTGAGTTCCAGCCACGCGACGGCCTTGAGCGGGATCAGGCGGTCTTCGCCGACCCAGGGCAGGCCATCGACTTCGCGGCGGCCGGCCATGATGAATGCGTAGTAGACCTCGTCCAGCAAGATGGCAGACAAGCTGGAGACGGCGTCGTCGAGCGGTATGGGTGTCAGCTGGCTGCCCTCAGCCGGTTGCAACCCGTCGGGGGCTCTCGCGAACAGCTCGACCATCGCCGGGTAGCGGGCATCAGCGGGCTTCTGGAACCGATAGAAGATTGGTTTCCGGTGTCGCTGGCC
>NZ_JBFTPJ010000896.1:0-2426 GCF_056398445.1 Variovorax sp. 01T439_2 | reverse complement strand
AGCCGGGGAGCCAGTCGCCCGCATCCTTCGCATGCACGGAGGCAAACTTCATCTCCTGCCACGGCAGGCCGAGCCGCGCGCAGGCCAGCTGCAGCGTCGATACGTTCGGAATGACCTCGATCGCCTCGATGCACAGGCGCGCGGCCAGGAAGGCCGCAATGCCATGGCACAGCGGATCGCCGGTGGCCAGCACGACCACGCGGCGCTCTTCGGCCTGCGCGGCGCGGATCCATTCGGGCACCTGCGACAGCGCGCCCGTGAGATCGCGCTGCACCGCGCCGGGCGCGATGTGCGGCGCGAACAGCGCCAGCGTGCGCGCGGCGCCGATCACCAGTTGCGCCTTTTGCAGGTGGGCCATCGCGCCGCGCCCGAGGCTCGCATCGCCGTCGTCCAGCACGCCGAGGATGCGGCATTTGTTGGTCATGTTGTTGTTCTCGCTGTCGTTCACGGGGCCTCCGCGATCTTTCGGCCTTCGAAGTCGCAGACCAGCACCTTCAGTTCGAACTGGTCGGGGTAGCGCGTGCGCAGCGTCTGGATGACGCGCTGCGCGAGCGCCGTGTGAAAGGCGGTGCCGAGCCCGAGCGCGTCCATGCGCTCGCCGGCATAGCGCGCGGTCTCGTTGCCGCGGATCGCATCGCACACATCGGGCGGCGCGCCGAGTCCGGCGGCCAGGTCGGCCAGCAGGCCGGTGTCGACCTCGGCCCGGCCGGCGTGGGTGATGGTCTCGCCCTGCGCGATCTTGGTGAGCTTGCCGACCATGCCGCCGATCACCACCTTCCGGATTCCGGCCTTGACCGCGGCGCCCATCGCGTAGCGCAGGAAGTCGCCCATCTGCACGAAGGCCGGCTCGGGCAGCTCCGGCATTTCGGCCATCACGAATTTCTCGGTGCGCCCGCCGGTCGTGAGCACGACCACGCCATGGCCCAGCGTGCCCGCCACCTGCACGCCCTGCACCACGCTCGCGCGGTAGGCGGCGGTGGAATACGGCTTGACGATGCCGGTGGTGCCGAGGATCGAAATGCCGCCGAGGATGCCCAGGCGCGCATTGAGCGTCTTCTTGGCCATCTCCTCGCCCTGCGGCACGGAGATCGCGACTTCGAGGCCGACCTCGTCGAGCAGCGCCGCGCCCACCGCGCGCACGTTCGCCTCGATGTTGCGGCGCGGCACCGGGTTGATGGCCGGCCCGCCCACGGCGAGCCCGAGGCCCGGCATGGTGACGGTGCCCACGCCGGTGCCGCCGGCCAGCACCACCTGGCCCGCCAGATCGGGCAGCAGGCGCACGTCGGCCGTGAGATGGGCCTTGTCGGTGCAGTCGGGGTCGTCGCCGGCGTCCTTGATGACCATGGCGTGCGCGCTCGCGCTGTCGACGCGGCCATCGTGTACCGCGAAGCGCACGAGATCACCGTTGGGCAGCAGGCACTCGACGTGGTCGGGCACCTGGCCCGTGACCAGGCCGATCACCGCCGCGCGCGCCGCCGCGGCCGAACACGCACCGGTCGTGAAACCGGTGCGGGTGCCGCGGGGCGCGCCCTTGTCCATCATGCGGCGTGTTCGCGCGCCTCGGCCAGGCCCAGCAGCGCGTGGATCGCGGCCACCACCAGCGTGGAGCCGCCCTTGCGCCCGCGGATCACGATCCAGGGCACCTCGTCTTCGAGCGCGGCCAGGTCCTTCGATTCGGCCGCCGACACGAAGCCCACCGGCATGCCCACCACCAGCGCGGGGCGCGCGCCCTCTTCGCGGATCAGCCGCACGATCTCGATCAGCGCGGTCGGTGCATTGCCGATGCCGACGATCGCGCCGTCGACCAGCCCGAGCCGGTGCGCCTTGCGCATGGCCTGCACCGCGCGCGTGGTGCCTTCGGCCATCGCCTGCGAGATCACGTCCGGGTCGCTGATGAACTGGTGAGTGCCCATGCCGAAGTGCGCGAGGCGCGGCGCCGAGAGGCCGACGCAGATCATCTCGACATCGGCCAGCACGCGGCTGGCGCGCGAGCGGATGGCGGCAATGGCGGCGTCGACTGCCTCCGGGTGGAAGTCGGTCAGGCCGTTGAAGTCGAAGTCGGCGTTCGCATGGATCATGCGGCGCACCACGGGCCACTGGTCGGCCGTGTAGGCATGCGAGGCCACCTCGCGGTCGATCACCGCGAAGGAGTCGTGCTCGATGGCGCGGCCCGCCGCGGTGAGCTGCTCGGTGACGACGTTGGCCGCCGGGGCGTGCGTCGGCTTCATCGCAGCGCCGGCACCGCGTCGTGCGCATGGACGTGGCCATGCGCGTGGTCGTGATCGTGGTCGTGGTCGTGGCCGTGCGCCGCCGCATCGCCATGGTGGTGGCCGCCCAGCCCGTGCTCCACCGCAAAGTCGCGGAACTTGCAGCCGTCGCAAGGCATGAGCGCGGCCGGCGCGCCGCGCCGCAGGTCGTCCACGCGC
>NZ_JBFTPJ010000895.1:0-2427 GCF_056398445.1 Variovorax sp. 01T439_2 | reverse complement strand
TCGTGGTGCAGCGCTGGGCGCTGGTGGCCGTGCTGCTGCTGCTGCCGCTGGCGTTCAAGCTGGCGCTGGTGACGCTGCTGGCGCGGGTGCTGGGCGCCACCGCGGGCGTGTCGCTGCGCACCGGCCTCTACCTGGCGCAGGCCGGCGAATTCGGCTTTGTGCTGCTGGCGCTGGCGCAGGAGCGCAGCCTGCTGCCGCCGTGGCTGGCCAACCCGGTGCTGGCGTCGATGGTGCTGTCGATGCTCGCCACGCCCTTCATCGTGATGTACACCAACGCCATCGTGCGCAAGCTGGTGGCGAGCGACTGGCTCCAGCAATCGCTGCAGATGACCACGATCGCGCGCAAGACCATCAATACCGCCAAGCACGTGATCATCTGCGGCTACGGGCGCTGCGGCCAGAACCTGGCGCGCATCCTGGAGCGCGAAGGCATTCCCTACATGGCGCTGGACCTCGACCCCGACCGCGTGCGCCAGGCCGCAGCGGCGGGCGATTCGGTGGTGTTCGGCGACGCGGCCCGGCTGCAGGCGCTGATGGCGGCCGGCCTGGCGCGCGCCAGCGCCGTGGTCGTGACCTATCTCGACGTGCCGGGTGCCATGAAGGTGCTGGCCAACATCCGCTCCCACGCGCCGCAGGTGCCGGTGATCGTGCGCACGCAGGACGACCTCGACCTCGAGAAGCTGCAGGCCGCCGGCGCGACCGAGGTGGTGCCCGAGGCCATCGAGGGCTCGCTGATGCTCGCGAGCCATGCGCTGGCGCTGGTCGGCGTGCCGATGCGGCGCGTGATCCGCGTGGTGCAGGACCAGCGCGATGCGCGCTACAACCTGCTGCGCGGCTACTTCCACGGCGCGGACGACGACAACGCCGACGAGCTCGACCACGAGCGGCTCAATACCTTCACGCTCACGCCCGGCGCCCGCGCCGTCGGCCAGACCCTGGCGCGGCTGGCGCTCGACAGCCTGGGCGTGCGCGTCGCCAGCCTGCGCCGCCACGACGGCCAGAACCAGGTATTCACCGACGACACGGTGCTGACCGACGGCGACACGCTCGTGCTGTGCGGCAAGCCCGCTGCCCTGGCCGTGGCCATCGAGCGGCTGCAAAAGGGCTGAGCCTCTGCGCCGCAGCGCGCGCTCAGTTCACCAGGGTGGGGTTGCGCTTTTCTTCCTCGATGCGCTGCTGCCGGCGCACGGCTTCGCACTGCGCATGCGGCTTGTATTCGGGCTTGAGGCACTGCGCGGCCATGCACTGGGCCTTCGCGATGAAGTTCCGGTCGCCGCAGAGGGCCTGGGGATCGGTGGGCGCTGGCGCGGCCGGCGATGCAGGCGGCGCGGCGGCGGGAGCCGGTGCGGGATCGGCCATCGCGCCGGCCTGCAAGGGTGCCGCCGGTGCCGGCTTGCGGGACTTGGCGGTGGCGGCTGGCGGCTTGTTATTGGCTGCCGCCGGCGTGTCGCTTGCCGCAGCTGGTGCGGCCGTCTCCGCGGCCGGCGCTTCGGCGGCTGGAGGTTCCGGCAGCGCCGCAGCGGCCGGCTCGGGCAACGGGACAGGTGGTGCGGGCGGCGCGGCAGGCGCTGCTGCAGCAGCAGCCGGCGTCTCTTCGGACGGCTTGCCGGTCCCGTAGCCGTACCAGCCGGCGGCGATCATGAGCAGGCCCACCGCCAGCAGCGCCCCCCACAGCCACATGCCGCGGGAGCGAGGCGGCTTCTTCTGCGCTTCGGCGCCGACGGGCCGCCGCGTCCTGCTCCCGGAAGAAGAAGCAGAAGAAGATTTCTTCCTCGCACGGCCCTCCCGCGGCCGCGAAGGCAGCCGCCCGGAAGACCCCGGCGCAACGATGACGGTCTTGTCCTCGTCCGGCAGGCTCGCGCTCGCGGAAGAGGTAGCGGAAGCCGCGTAGGCACCGGCTTCGAACAGCCCGCCCGGAATGGTGGGCGCACGCAGTTGCGCGGGTGCCGTGGCGGCCCACTCGCGCTCCGATCTGCTGCCGGGCGGCGGAGGCGGCGCCATCGGCGCGGGTGCCGCAGGGGCCAGCTTGCCGCCGCAGCCGCGGCAGAAATTGGCGCCGGCGCGGTTCTCCGCGCTGCACACCGGACAGATCAAGGCCATGACGACGGACTTCTAGGGAAAGACGATTTCAGAGAAAACTGGCGGCGAAGAGCCGTCGAGGGCCGAATTCGAGGCGCGAAGCGGCAGGCCGGTGCTCAGGTCACCGCAACGCGCTTGGAGCGGTGCGCCATGCGCTTGGCGATCACCGCGCCGAGCCCCATGGCAATCTCCAGGGCCAGGTTGGGCTGCCGGTTCGACATTTCCGCGAAACGGATTGCCGTGAGGCGCCACACGCGGCCCGCGCCGGTGACCACCACGTTGGCGGAATGCGGCTGGCGCGAGAAGAAGGAGCCTTCGCCCACCACCGATCCGGGCATGAGCACGGCC
>NZ_JBFTPJ010000894.1:0-2428 GCF_056398445.1 Variovorax sp. 01T439_2 | reverse complement strand
GCGCGGCACGTTCTCGATGCCGTAGATTTCTTCGAGCACTTCGCGCTCCTCGGCTTCGCGCGCGGAGATGTGGAACAGGTGGGCCTGGTTGAACCACACCTGCTCGCCGGTCGCGGGATGCGTCTCCACGGCCTGGCAAAGCTGCCGGGTGCGCAGGCCGTCGTCGTCCTTCCATTCCCACGCAATGCCCGAGCGCTCGCAGAAGGCCTGGACTTCGGCGCGGCTTTCGGTGTTGAACACCTTCTGCCATGGCACGTCCATCTCGCCGAAGTTGCGCACGTACAGGATGCCGGGCTCGAAGCGCTTGCGGATGTGCCCGGGCATGCGGCGGTAGACCGCGCGGCTGTCGGCAATGGGTGTCTCGCCGCCTTCGGGCGACGCGGTCACGCAGTGGAACCAGATCTTCATCGGCCACTCGCGCGTGTAGGCCTGCTCGTTGTGCAGCGGAATGCTCTGGTGCGCCGGGTATTCGGTCGAGGTGTAGACACCTGCGCCGGTGGAGGCCGACACCGCGGAGCGCGGCGTGGAGGCGAACTCGTACTTCAGCAGCGGATGGCCGAACGACGAGGCGAACTGCTGGAAGGTCTCCACCGCCGGCACCGAGAAGCCGCGCAGCAGCACGCCGCCGGCAAGCAGCAGCGACTCCTCGATCTGCGGACGCAGGCGCTGCACGGCCGAGAGCAGGTCTTCGCCGGCATGCGCGGGCGTCATGAGGACGGGCAGGTCGGAGCCGGCGGGCGCCTTGCTGCGCACGAAGCGGGTGAGCGTTTCATTCATGTCGATTCCTTGGCACGCCACGCGAGCGCGGCGGCATAGCCCGTGGGCGCATCGAGCGCCACGGCGTGAAGGCCGGACCACTCGGGAACGGCGCATTCGAGGACGTATCGCCCCTGCACGCCGGAATGGATGCCGATGGATTGAAGGTGCTCGGCCACGCCGACGCCGACGGCTTTCAGCACCGCCTCCTTGCCGACCCAGCGGCTGTAGAGGGCCTGCAGCGGGTCGCCGGCTTCCTGCAGTGCGCGGCGTTCGCTGCCGGTGAAGGCGAGCGAAGCGACGGCCTCGACGTCGACGTCGCTCCTGCAGGCCTCGATGTCGATGCCCACGGCACTCACCACGCGGGGATCGGCGAGCGCGATGAGCGCATGGGCGCCCGAGTGCGAGACGTTGAAGAGCGGCGCATCGCCGCCGGCCACGTCGAGGAAGGGCTTGCGGTGCGCGCCCATTGCGAACCGCACATCGGCCGGCTGRCAGCCCACGCGCCGGGCAAGCAGGCCGCGAAGGGCCGCGCGCGTGGCGGTGAAGCGCACGCGGTCGGCGCTGCGCGCATACCTGTCGGCCTGCGCGCGCTCGTCGAGTGCCAGCAGCTGGCGCTCGGCCGAGACATCGGCGTCCAGGTCGAGGTCGAGGCGGTGGACCTCGATGCCTGCGGGGAGCGGGTCAGGCCAGGACACGAGGCGCATGGCGCTCTCCTGCAACGGCCTGGCCAAGCCGCTCGGTGAGTGCGGCCAGGAATGCTGTTTCGTGCTGCCGGATGAAGAAGTGGCCGCCGTCGAACCAGTCGAGCGTGAAGACACCGCCCGCCTCGGCCGACCATGCATGGACGGATGCCGCGTCGATGTCGTCCTCGCGCCCGGCAAAGACATGCACGGGCATGGGCAGCGGCGCTTCTTCTTCGCGGTACCGGAAGCTCTCGCACACGCGATAGTCGGCGCCGAGCATGTCGAGCGTGATGCGCATGAGCTCCGGGCTCGCGAAGGCTTCCTCGGGCGTTCCGCCCTGCTTGCGCAACTCGGCCGCGAGCGATGCGTCGTCGGTCTTGCCGGCGAAGCGCGCGGGATCGCGCCGCGAAGGTGCGCAGCTGCCGGAAGCCAGCAGCGCAAGCGGCAACGGGCGCCCCATCGACCGCAGCCGACGGGTGATGCCGTAGGCCAGCAACGATCCCATGCTGTGGCCGAAGATCGCGAAGTTGCCGCGCAGCGCCTCGGCCTGCTCCGCGCAGACCTGCGCGACGAGCTCATCGAAGTTCCGGACCAGCCGCTCGGACAGCCGGCCACCGCGGCCGGGCAGCTCCACGGGCACGATGTGGACCCAGCGCGGCAGCAGCCGCCGCCAGCGCAGGTACATCGTTGCGCTGGCGCCCGCACAAGGCAGGCACAGCAGCGAGACGCTCGCGTCCATGCGCGTCAGCCAGCCGTGGTTCGGGCTGCAGTTCCGGTCGCCGGGTTCTGCTGCGCCATCCATTCGCGCAGCGAGCGGGGACGCATGTCGGTCCAGTTCTGCTCGACGTGGGCCAGCACGGTCTTCTTGTCGCCCTTGGCGCCTTCTACCGCCGTCCAGCCCTTCGGCACGGCCTTCCAGTGGGGCCAGATGGAATACTGGTCTTCGTGGTTGACCAGAACGATGAAGGTCTCGTCTTCGCGATCGA
>NZ_JBFTPJ010000893.1:0-2439 GCF_056398445.1 Variovorax sp. 01T439_2 | reverse complement strand
CCGGTCTGGTGGTGCACAGCCCCTTCGGCAACCTGCAGCTGCCCTCGCCGCCCCACGTGCTGGCCGAAGACATCCGGGCGCCGTTCGACGTGGTCGTGGTCGGCAGCAAGGCCTACGACCTCGACGCGACCATGGCGTCGTTCGCGCCGGCCGTCGGCCCGGACACGGTCATTCTTCCGCTGCTGAACGGCATGAGCCACATCGACCGCCTGGCCGAGCGCTTCGGCAGCGAACGCGTGCTCGGCGGCCTGTGCATGATCTCCGCCACGCTGGACGACGAAGGCCGCGTGCTGCACCTGAACGACATGCACGGCCTTGCCTTCGGCGAGCGCGCGGGCGGGCGCTCGGCGCGGGTCGACGCCATTGCCGCGCAGTTCGCGGGCACGAAGTTCGACGCCACGCTGAGCGAGAACATCTCGCAGGACATGTGGGAGAAGTGGGTCTTCATCGCCTCGGCGGCCGGGCTCACGAGCCTGATGCGGGCCTCCATCGGCGACATCGCGAGCGCGGGTGGCCAGGACGTGGCGCTCGCGATCTTCGACGAATGCTGCGCCATCGCCGCGCACAACGGCTTCGCGCCGCGCCCGGCAGCCGTCGAGCGCGGCCGCGCCATCATGACGGCGCCGGGCTCCCCGATGACCGCCTCCATGTACAAGGACATCGTGCGCGGCGCGCCGGTCGAGGCCGACCACATCGTGGGCGACCTGCTGGGCCGCGCGCCGGCCGCATCTTCTTCCTGTGCGCCTTCGGTGCTGCGCACGGCCTACGTCCACCTGAAGGCCTACGAGGCACGGCGCGCCCGCGACGCGGCCTGACGGGGCTTTCCGCGCGATGAACGACGCCATCGCCTTCCTCCACACGGCGCAGGTCCATGTGCCGACCTTCGAGCGCCTGACCCGCGAGATCGCGCCCGAGCTGGAGGTGCGCCACCTGGTGATGGAGGAACTGCTGCACGAAGCCCGCGCCGTGGGCATCGACAACCCGAGGCTGGCCGCGCGCGTGCACGAGGCCATGCGCGAGGCCGCCTCCGAGGGCGCCGCCGTGGTGGCGTGCACCTGCTCGACCATCGGCGGCATCGCGGAAAAGACCCCGACGGGCGGCGCCTTCGCGGCCCAGCGCATCGACCGTGCGATGGCCGACCGCGCCGTGCGCGCCGGCCCGCGCGTGCTGATTGCGGCAGCGCTCGAAAGCACGCTGGAGCCGACCACCGCGCTGCTTCTTTCGGCCGCCGCGCAGGCCGGCGTCGGCGTCCGGCCGAGCGCGCTGCTGGTCGCCGAGGCCTGGCCGCACTTCGAGGCCGGCGACAGCGCCCGCTACATCGAGATGCTGGCCAGCGCGATCCGAACCGCCGCCATCGGCGCCGACGTGGTGGTGCTGGCGCAGGCCTCGATGGCCCCTGTCGCGGATGAACTGGCAGACCTCGGCATCGAAGTGCTCGGCAGCCCCGGCCCGGGCGTGGCGCATGCCGTGGCCACGCTGCGCGCCTCGCGCTCGGCGTGGGCGCCCTGAGGCGCTACTGCGGCTACTCCGACTTGAGGATCGTCTCGCCCTTCAGTGCGCCCATGTCTCGGATGTTGAAGCGGTGCCGCTTCCAGCCGGCCCAGGTGCGGCGCAGGTGGGTGATCGAGATGAAGTAGTAGAGAAACTTGAACATGCCGAGCGCGCGCCAGATCGGCGTGCCGCGGTAGATGTCGCCGGCCAGCAGCGACATCAGCCCCTCCTTCACGCGAAACGGATTGCCCGGGTGCATGAACATGTCGCGGATGGTCGGATTGGTCACGCGGTAGATGAACCACGAATACTCGCGCGGCCCCTTGCGCATCATGGCCTCGAAATTCTCGCGCACAGGCGCCAGTTCGGCTGGCCGGTCGAGCGCGGTGGCCACCAGCCCGGCGCCGTCGAAGGCGCTGTGCATCGCCAGGTACACGCCCGAAGAGAACATCGGGTCGATGAAGGTGAAGGCATCGCCCAGCATGAGGTAGCGGTCGCCCGTGGCGTGCGTGCTCGAATACGAGAAGTTGCCGGTGGCATGCACCGCATCGTCCACCAGCGTGGCGTGCTTCAGCCGGTCCACCAGCACCGGACACAGCGCGATGGTGTCGTAGAAGAAGTCCTTCAGCGGCTTGTCGCGCGTCTTCAGGTAGTACGGCCAGCAGACCGCGCCCACGCTGGTGGTTCCGTCGGCCAGCGGAATGAACCAGAACCAGCCGTGCGCAAACCAGCAGATGCTGATGTTGCCTTCCTTCTTGCCCTCCAGCCGCTCGGCGTTGGTGAAATGGCCGAACAGCGCCGTGCTGTTGTGGTCGGGGTTCTTTTCCTTGCAGCGGAATTTGTTGGCCAGCAGCGTGTCGCGGCCCGTGGCGTCGACCACGAAGCGCGCGCGCCAATTGCGCCTGGCGCCGTCGTCCATCTGGGCCTGAACCGTGGCGCCATTTGCAT
>NZ_JBFTPJ010000892.1:0-2445 GCF_056398445.1 Variovorax sp. 01T439_2 | reverse complement strand
CCCCGAACAAGAACAACAGCGCCCCGAACACATGAACCCCACAACACGACACGCAAAGCAAACCTGAGATGCCTTCCCCCGATTCCACCGACATCAACATCCTCTCCTACACGAGCCAGATCCCGTTCGCGCGGCACCTGGGCTTCGAGCTCACCAAGTTCGAGGGCGGCGAGTCCGAGATCATCTACACCGCCAAGCCCGAACATCTCAACACCTTCGACGTGACGCACGGCGGCGCCTGCATGACGCTGCTCGACATCACCATGGCGGCCGCCGCACGCAGCGTGGCGCCCGAGACCGGCGTGGTCACCATCGAGATGAAGACCAGCTTCATGCAGCCTTCGGTCGGGCCGCTGCATGCGCGCGGCACGCTGATCCACCGCACCGCGACGCTGGCCTTCACCGAGGCCAAGATCTACGACGAACTGGAGCGCGTGTGCGCGCACGCCACCGGCACCTTCAAGTACGTGAAGCGCCGCCTGCCCACCGGCCCCGCGAGCGCCAATGCGATGCGCCCACCTTCCACCGATTGATTGCATTTTCCCGGAGACCCCCATGCCCACCAACAAGCAGATCCACCTCGACAACCGCCCCGAAGGCGAAGCCGTTGCCGGCAACTTCAAGCTCGTGACCGCCGAGACGCCCGCGCTCAAGGACAACCAGGTGCTGGTGCGCCACCACTACATGAGCCTCGACCCCTACATGCGCGGTCGCATGAACGACTCCAAGAGCTACGCCCAGCCGCAGCCGCTGGGCCAGGTCATGCAGGGCGGCACGGCCGGCGAAGTGGTCGAGAGCAAGCACCCCAAGTACGCCGTCGGCGACAAGGTGGTGGGCTTCGGCGGCTGGCAGGAATACAGCGTGGTCGATGCCTCGCAGCCCGGCGCGCTCAAGAAGGTCGACACCACGCAGGTGCCGCTGTCGCACTACCTCGGCGCGGTCGGCATGCCGGGCGTCACGGCCTGGTACGGCCTCGTGAAGATCATTGCGCCGAAGGCCGGCGAGACGATGGTGGTCACGGCCGCCAGCGGCGCGGTCGGCAGTGCCTTCGGTGCATTGGCCAAGGCGCGCGGCTGCCGCGTGGTGGGCATTGCAGGCGGGCCGGACAAGTGCAAGTACGTGACCGACGAGCTCGGCTTCGATGCCTGCATCGACTACCGCCAGCACCCCGACGCCAAGAGCATGAGCGCCGCGCTCAAGGAAGCCTGCCCGAATGGCATCGACGGCTATTTCGAGAACGTGGGCGGCTACATCTTCGACGCCGTGCTGCTGCGCGCCAATGCCTTCTCGCGCGTGGCGCTGTGCGGAATGATCGCGGGCTACGACGGCCAGCCGCTGCCGCTCGCGAACCCGGCGCTGATCCTCATCAACCGCATGAAGATCGAAGGCTTCATCGTGAGCGAGCACATGGAAGTGTGGCCCGAGGCGCTGGCCGAGCTCGGTGCGCTGGTGGCCAGCGGCAAGCTCAGGCCGCGCGAGTCGGTGGCGCAAGGCATAGCGGCTGCCCCTGAGGCCTTCCTGGGTTTGCTCAAGGGCAAGAATTTCGGCAAGCAGCTCGTCAAGCTAGTCTGAATGAGCTGAACGCACGGCAAGGAGGCCGGTTTATGGAAACGACGCACGAGGTGTTCAACCAGCCCGAACCGCTGGTGGGCTACAACCTCTTCGAAACCAACCGGCCCCTGCGCGATGCGTTGAAGTTCAATGCGCCGCAACTGCAGGTGGCGCACTTGCAGGAGTTGGGGGCCGCCATCGGCTCGGCCGAGATGCAGGCGCATGCGCGGCTCGCCAACACCCATCCGCCCGAACTGCACACGCACGACCGCTTCGGCCGGCGCATCGACGAGGTGGAGTTCCACCCGAGCTATCACCTGCTCATGGCCGCCGCCGTGGGCGCAGGCCTGCACGGCACGCCCTGGACGGGCACTTCGGCCTCGCCGCACGTGCTGCGGGCGGCCGGCTTCATGCTCTTCACCGAGCTGGAGCCATCGATCCTTTGCCCGGTCTCGATGACCTACGCCGCCACGCCGGCGCTGCGCAGCAATGCCGCCGTGTATGCCGACTGGGGCCCGAAGCTCGGCAGCCTCTGGTACGACCCGGCGCTCGCTTCGTTCAAGGACAAGCCCGGCCTGACCATGGGCATGGGCATGACCGAGAAGMAGGGCGGCTCCGACGTGCGCGCCAACACCACGCAAGCCGTGCGCGACGGCAGCGACGCCTGGGGCGAGCGCTACGCGATCACCGGCCACAAGTGGTTCTTCTCGGCGCCGATGTGCGACGCCTTCCTGGTGCTCGCGCAGGCGCCGGCCGGCCTGAGCTGCTTCTTCCTGCCGCGCGTGCTGCCCGACGGCAGCCGCAACGCCATCCACATCCAGCGCCTGAAGGACAAGCTCGGCAACAAGGCCAATGCGAGCTCCGAGGTCGAGTTCCACGGCGCCAGCGCCTGGC
>NZ_JBFTPJ010000891.1:0-2451 GCF_056398445.1 Variovorax sp. 01T439_2 | reverse complement strand
GCGTGGCGGCCAGCAGCCACATGCCAGCCGCGCAGCTGCGGTTCAGCGCCTTGAGGCCGCGGCGCGAGAGCCAGCGCACGGCCTGCGTTCCGGCGGCCGCATAGGCCAGCATCACGCAGGTGTCGAGCGCCACGAAGATCGCGCCGAGCAGCAGGTACTGCGTGCCTTGCGGCCTTGTGATGTCGATGAACTGCGGCAAAAAGGCCGCGAAGAACAGCACGGTCTTGGGATTCGACAGCGCCACGAGCAGGCTGCGCATGAGCGCGACGCGGCCATGCGGGCGCACTTCGATGGCGGATTTGGCCAGCGCGGCGCCAAGGTCGGCCCCTTCGCTGCGCCACAGCTTGACGCCGAGCCAGACCAGGTAGGCGACACCCGCCAAGCGGATCGCGTTGAAGAGCAGTTCGGATGCAGCGAGCAACGAACCGAGCCCGAGCGCAACCACCGCGATCAGCGTGATGCTCCCGAGCGACGCGCCGGCAATGCCCCAGCTCGCGCGGCGCATGCCGCCGTCGATGCCGTTGGAGAGCGCCAGCAGCATCGTCGGGCCGGGAATGACGGCCAGCGCGAGCGAAGCGACGAGGTAGATCAGCAGCGTGTCGAGGGTCATGGCTTGGCGGCCGGTGGGCGTTGTTGCTGTTGCGAGGCGGCGCGCGCGCGCGCCAGTGCGGCTTCGACGATGGAGCGCTTGCGCGTGTCGGCGGCCTGCGGCTCTGCGACCGCGGGCGCTTCTTGCCCGCTCTTGCGCTTGTCGTTTGCGCGGCGGTGCTCTGCGTGCAGCTTGTAGCGCCGCAATGCGGCCTCGGCCTGCGCCTGCGACCAGGCCTGCCAGCCGCTGCGGCCTGGCGTCTCGACCTCGAGCGAGATGCAATCGACAGGGCAGACAGGAACGCAGAGCTCGCAGCCCGTGCAGTGCGCCTCGATCACGGTGTGCATGCGCTTGTGGATGCCCACGATGGCATCGGTGGGGCAGGCATCGAGGCAGAGCGTGCAGCCGATGCACCAGGCTTCCTCGATGACCGCCATGGCGCGCGGGCCTTCGGTGCCGAACTGCGGATCGAGCGGGAGCGGCTCGCGGCCGGTGAGCCGCGCCAGCCTGGCCACGCCTTCGGCACCGCCGGGCGGGCATTGGTTGATGCCGGCCTGGCCGTCGGCCAGGGCTTGCGCGTAGCCGGCGCAATCGGGGTAGCCGCAGCGTGTGCACTGCGTCTGCGGCAGTGCATCGTGGATGCGTGCGGCCAGCCCGTTCACTTCCTGCGTGCCGCGGGCTTCTTGGCGGGGGCGGCCGCCACCGCTTTCCTGGCCGCGGTGCTCTTGGTGGCTGCAACGGCCGCCGTGCTCCGGCCCGGCTTGATCCGGTCTTCGGCCGGCAGGCTTTCGCGTGCGCCGGCGCGGCGCTGCGGCTGGTCGTGGGCCGCGATGAACTTTTGCACCTTGGGGTAGACCAGTTCGCGCCAGCGGCGGCCGCTGAAGATGCCGTAGTGGCCGGCGCCCTTGACTTCGTAGTGCTCGCGGTGCGAATCGGCAATGCCGGTGCACAGGCTGTGCGCGGCCTCGGTCTGGCCCGAGCCCGAGATGTCGTCGAGCTCGCCCTCGACCGTCAGCAGCGCGGTCGAATGGATGTCCTGCGGACGCACGCGCTCGATCTGGCCCTTGGGGTTCTTGACGTCCCAGGTGCCGTTCACGAGTTCGAAATCCTGGAACACGGTGCGGATCGTGTCCAGGTAGTAGTCGGCGTCCATGTCGAGCACGGCGTTGTACTCATCGTAGAACTTGCGGTGGGCCTCGGCGCTTGCGYCGTCGCCCTTGATGAGATCCTTGAAGTAGTCGTAGTGGCTCGAGGCGTGGCGGTCGGGGTTCATGGCCACGAAGCCCGTGTGCTGCAGGAAGCCCGGGTACACGCGGCGGCCTTCACCCGGGAAGCCCTGCGGCACGCGGTAGATCACGTTGTTCTCGAACCACTCGAAGCTCTTGTTCATCGCGAGGTTGTTCACCGCGGTGRGCGACTTGCGCGCGTCGATCGGCCCGCCCATCATCGTCATCGTGAGGGGCAGCGGCTCGCCGCGGCTGGCCATCAGCGACACGGCCGCCAGCACCGGCACGGTCGGCTGGCACACGCTCACCACGTGGCAGTTGCCGTACTCGGCCTGCAGGCGGCGGATGAATTCCTGCACGTAGTTGACGTAGTCGTCGAGGTGGAATTCGCCTTCCGACATGGGCACGAGGCGCGCGTTCTTCCAGTCGGTGATGTAGACCTTGTGGTCCTGCAGCATGGTGCGCACGGTGTCGCGCAGCAGCGTGGCGTAGTGGCCCGACAGCGGCGCCACGATCAGCACCACGGGCTGGCTCTTGAGCGTCTTGAGGATGTGCGGTTCGTCGGTGAAGCGCTTGAAGCGGCGCAGCTCGCAGAAGGGCTTGTCGAGCTCGACGGCCTCCTGGATGACCACGTCC
>NZ_JBFTPJ010000890.1:0-2453 GCF_056398445.1 Variovorax sp. 01T439_2 | reverse complement strand
GCCTTGAAACGATCCATGGCGCCATTAAACCGGAATAAACCGGATTAAGCCGATTTACGCAGCAGTCAAATGCAATAACGGCTATTCCTTCATTCAGCGCAAGAGAGAAGAATCCGGATCACGCCCACTCCACATTGCAGAGAACCACCATGAACGCCATCGCCTCCCCGCCCGCACAACCCATCAAGCTCTACGGCAGCGCCATCTCGGGCCACGTGCACCGGGTGCGGCTGTTCCTCTCGATGCTCGGCCTGCCTTTCGAAGTGATCGAACTCGACCTGAAGCAGCGCGCCCACCGCACGCCCGAGTTCCTGGCGCGCAACCCTTTCGGGCAGGTGCCGGTGATCGAGGACGGCGAAACCACGCTGGCCGATTCCAACGCGATCCTGGTCTACCTCAACGAGCGCTATTCGCCCGATCCGGCGCGCTGGATGCCGCGCGACCCGGTGGGCGCGGCGCGCGTGCAGCGCTGGTTCTCGGTGGCCGCGGGGCCGCTGGCCTACGGGCCGGCCGCCGCGCGCGTCATGGSGCTGTTCGGCCTGGCCGCCGATCCCGCCGAGACGGTCACGCGTTCGCATGCGCTGCTCGCGGTGATGGAGATTCACCTGGGGCAGCAGCCCTTCCTGGCCGGGCCCGCGGCCACGCTGGCCGACATCGCGAACTACGCCTATGTCGCGCATGCACCGGAAGGCCGCGTGTCGCTCGACGCCTACCCGCAGGTGCGCGCCTGGCTCGCGCGCGTGGAGGCGCTGCCCGGCTTCGTGCCGATGGTGCGCACGCCGGTCGGCCTTGCGGCGGCTGAATCATGATCGCCGCACCCTTTCACGCCGGCGAGCGCGCGCTGCAGGTACAGACGGGCTGGCGCGACCGCATGGAGACCATGGGCCCGCGCGTGATCCGCGACTACATGCCCGACCAGCACCGCGAATTCTTCGCGCAGCTGCCCTTCCTCGTGGTCGGCAGCCTCGACGCCAATCTGCAGCCCTGGGCCAGCGTGCTCGCGGCGCCCGCCGGCTTCGCGCATTCGCCCGATGCCACGCACCTGCGCGTCGATGCGCTGCCGGCGGCCGGCGATCCGCTGGCGGGGCAGCTCGTGCAGGGGGCCACGCTCGGCCTGCTGGGCATCGAGCCGCACACGCGGCGGCGCAACCGCATGAACGGCACGGTCGAGTCGCTCGATGCGGGCGGCTTCATGGTCGCGGTGCAGCAGAGCTTCGGCAACTGCCCGCGCTACATCCAGGCGCGCGAACCGGAACTGGTGGCCGCGCGCGGCGGCCGCGCGCCCGTGCAGCGGCTCGATGCGCTCGACCTCGATGCGCAGCGCCTCATCGGCAGCGCCGACACGCTGTTCATCGCCACCGCGTACCCAGGCGATGCGGCCAGCGGCGACGCGGCCGATGCGCGCTCGCACGGTGTCGACGTGTCGCATCGCGGCGGGCGGCCCGGCTTTGTTCGCGTCGACGCGGGCGGCGTGCTCACGGTGCCCGACTTCAACGGCAACCGCTTCTTCAACACGCTGGGCAACCTGGTGGCCCATCCGCGCGCGGGGCTGCTGTTCATCGACTATGACAACGGCGATCTGCTGCATGTGGCGGCCACCGCCGAGCTGGTGCTGGACGGCCCCGAGATCGCCGAGTTCGAAGGCGCCGAGCGGCTGCTGCGGCTGCATGTGGAGCACGCACTGCGCCGGCCCGCCGCCCTGCCGCTGCGCTGGGGCGACGCGGCGCTGTCGCCGCACCTCGAAGGCACCGGGCGCTGGGCTGCCGCGCGCGCCTGAACGGCCTTCGCGCTCCCGTCATCAATGAAAGACGGGAATGCGCGCGGCGACCGAGGGCCGGTAGTGCCAGCCGCGCGCGCGCAGCGCCGCGAGATCGGGCGTGCGATGCAGCACGGCCTCCAGACCCGCGGCGGCCAGCGTGCAGGCCAGCGCCTGGCCCGGGCAGGCGTGCATGCCGTGGCCGAAGCCCAGCATGCGGCGCCGCGCGCGCACGAGGCTGAAGCGCTCGGGCTCCGGGTTGAGCGCGGGATCGCGGTTGGCCGCGGCCAGCACCAGCAACACCGCATCGCCCGCCGCCAGCGGCGTGCCCGCGATGGTGACGGGCTCGGCCACGAAGCGCCGCGTGTTGTGCACCGAGGGGTCGTGCCGCGCCGTTTCTTCCACGATCGCCAGCAGCCCGACCTGGGTCTGCGCGGCCTCTTGCAGCGACGGTTCGCGCATCACCGCGATCAGGCTGTTGCCCAGCAGGCCGGCCGTTGCGTCGCAGGTCTGCGAGAGCAGGCCGACGAGGTTCGCGAGCAGCGCGCGCGAGAGCGGCGCGCTGGCCTGGCTCTCGGCGAGCGCGGCCGCGAGCAGTGTTCCATCGCGTGGCGTTGCGCCTGCGGCCAGCGCCTCGAAGCGCGTCATGAGTGCGCCCGCGGCCGCGCTCGCATCCTGCAGCTGCTCTGCCGTGGAC
>NZ_JBFTPJ010000889.1:0-2455 GCF_056398445.1 Variovorax sp. 01T439_2 | reverse complement strand
CGGCCAAGGCGGTCGAGGGCGTCGCGCCGCCGCCCACCATCAAGGCGAAGCGTGCCCCGGGCGCCAAGGTACTGCCCAGCGCCAAGCTCGACTTCGAGCGCCTGCGCGCCATGAACGCCGAGGTCAAGTACACGGCCGACCGCATCCGCAACGTGCGCGACGTGCCGCTCGACCGCGGCAGCGTGCAGGTCAAGCTGAACAACGGCGTGCTGACGCTCGATCCGCTCGACCTGGGCGTGGGCGGCGGCAAGCTGGCCGGCGCGATCCGCATCGACGGCGCGAAGGATCCGGCCGACATCCGCGCCTCGCTCGACCTGCGCGGCATGCAGCTCGCCCGGGTGTTTCCGAAGCTGGAGACCACGGGCAACAGCGTGGGCCGGCTCGACGGCCGCATCAACCTGTCGGGCGCCGGCAATTCCGTGGCCAACTGGCTCGGAGGCGCTTCCGGCGACGTCGCGGTGATTTCCGGGCACGGCCAGTTCGGCAACCTGCTGCCGGTCTTCGCGACGCTCGTGGGGGGCGACATCATCAAGTTCCTGCTGCGCGGCGACCGCAACGTCGAGCTGCGCTGCGCGGCCATGGCCTTCGACGTGAACAAGGGGCTGATGACCGGGCGCACCCTCGTGCTGGACACGACCAATGCCGTGTTCTATGCCACCGGCCAGGCCAACCTCGCGACCGAAACGCTCGACTTCGTGGTCCGCCCGGAGCCCAAGAGCAAGAACATCCTCTCGCTGCGCACGCCGCTGGTCATCGGCGGCACTTTCGGTTCGCCAACGGGCGGCGTCAAGGTGGTCCCGCTGGCAGGGCGCGGCCTGGCGGCGCTCGCGCTGGGCACCGTCAACCCGCTGCTGGGACTGGCCGCGACCATCGAGACCGGACCGGGGCAGGATTCGGACTGCAAGGGCGTGCTGTCGGAAGCGAATCGCCCGACCCCCGGAGCCCCCSCCAAGGGCGCCGCTCGGGCCAAGGGCGCCCGGCAGCCTTGAGAAGGGCGCTTCTTCAGGCCGGGCGCTGCGCGCACACGCTGCAGTGCGGATCGCGCGCGATCTTCAGCGTATCGAAGGCGGTGCGCCGCCCGTCGAACATCAGGAGCTTGCCCGCCAGCGACGGCCCGATTCCGGCGAGCAGCTTCAGCGCTTCGCTGGCCTGCAGCGTGCCGATGGTGCCGACCACCGGGCCGAACACGCCAAGCACCGCGCAGAGCGTTTCCTCGAAGGCCGCGTCGGGCGGAAAGATGCAGGCATAGCAGGGCGAGGCTTCGTCGCGCGTGTCGTACACGCTCAGCTGGCCGTCGAAGCGGATGGCGGCGCCCGCCACCAGCGGCTTGCCATGCGCCACGCAGGCGCGGTTGACGGCGTGCCGCGTCGCAAAGTTGTCGCAGCAGTCGACCACCACGTCCGCGGCCTCGACCAGGCGCGACAGCAGCGCCTCGTCGGCACGAAGGGCGTGCGTCTCGATGGCGATGTCGGGATTGATGGCGCGCATGGCCTCGGCGGCCGATTCGACCTTGAGCCGGCCCACGCGGTCGTTGGTATGGGCGACCTGGCGCTGCAGGTTGGTGAGGTCGACCTCGTCGTCGTCCACAAGGGCAATGTGCCCGACGCCGGCGGCCGCGAGATACAGCGCAACCGGGGAGCCCAGGCCGCCCGCGCCGATCACCAGCGCGTGGCCGGCACTGACGCGCGCCTGCCCGTCGATGCCGAACTCTTCGAGAAGAATGTGCCGCGAATAGCGCAGCAGGTCGTGATCGTCCATGCGCGCTCCGGGCCGCCTTGGTGGCAGCGCGGCTTCAGTTTTCCTTCTTTTCTTCCTTGTTCTCGACGATGACCTGGGTCTTGCTCACGAGCACCGGCTGGCCCTTGAGGCGGTTGAGCGCCTGCACCAGCGGGAAGTCCTTGTCGGTGCCGAACTCGGGCACCTTGCGGTCCTGCGGCGGCTTCTTGGCTTCTTCCTCGAGGCGCTTGCGGGCTTCGTCGCGGGCCTTTTCGCGTTCCGGGTCCTTCGTTTCGGGGCCCTGGCCGCTGGCCAGGTGCTTTTCGAGGTCGGCCTCGCGCATGCGCAGGGCGGCAAACGGGCTGCCTTCTGCGCTTTCGTCGATCAGCACGTTGGGCACGATGCCCTTGGCCTGGATCGAGGTACCGCTCGGCGTGTAGTAGCGCGCCGTGGTGATCTTGAGGCCCGTGTCCGGTCCGAGCGGGCGCACCGTCTGCACCGAGCCCTTGCCGAAGGTCTGGCTGCCCATGATGGTGGCGCGCTTGTGGTCCTGCAGCGCGCCGGCCACGATCTCGCTCGCGGAGGCCGAGCCTTCGTTCACCAGCACCACCAGCGGCACGGTCTTGAGCGCCGCGGGCAGGTTGCGCAGCGGATCGCTGCCGGTGCGGCGCTGGTAGAACTCGGGCGCCGCCTTGTAGACGGACTTGCTCTCGGCCAGCTGGCCGTCGGTCGACACCAC
>NZ_JBFTPJ010000888.1:0-2465 GCF_056398445.1 Variovorax sp. 01T439_2 | reverse complement strand
GGGCCTACGACGGCAAGCTCGAGGACATCGGCAGCGTGCTCGCGCCCATGAAGGACCGCTTCGCGCCCAACACGCTCGAGACCGCCTTCCTCTACAACGACCAGACCAAGAAGAAGGCCTACTACGCGTTCCCGATCAAGCAGCAGACGATGCATATCGAGTACTGGAACGACATGCTCAACGAGGCCGGGTTCAAGGAGTCCGACATCCCCACCGCCTGGAAGGACTACTGGTCGTTCTGGTGCGAGAAGGTGCAGTCCGGCAGCCGCAAGCAGACCGGCAAGCGCACCTTCGGCATCGGCATGCCGATGGGCGTGGATTCGAGCGATTCCTTCTATTCGTTCCTGACCTTCATGGACGCCTACAACGTCAAGCTGGTGGACGACAGCGGCAAGCTGCTGGTGGACGACCCCAAGGTGCGCGCCGGCCTGATCAGCGCCTTGACCGACTACACCACGCCCTACACGAAGGGCTGCACGCCGCCCTCGTCGACCAGCTGGAAGGACCCGGACAACAACGTCGCCTTCCACAACAAGACGACCGTGATGACGCACAACGCGACCATCTCCATTGCCGCCAAGTGGCTCGACGATTCGAACAACGCCTCGCTCACGCCCGAGCAGCGCGAGGAAGCGCGCAAGAACTACACCGAGCGCATCCACACGGCGGGCTTTCCGAACAAGCCTGACGGCAGCAAGATGGTCTACCGCTCCGCGGTGAAGACCGGCGTGGTGTTCAAGGACGCCAAGAACAAGGCGCGCGCCAAGGAGTTCGTTGCCTTCCTCATGCAGGAAGAGAACCTCACGCCGTACGTCGAGGGTTCGCTCGGCCGCTGGTTCCCGGTGACCAAGGCCGCGCAGGCGAGCCCGTTCTGGAAGGCCGACCGCCATCGCCTGTCGGTGTTCAACCAGTACGCCGCCGGCACCGTGACCTTCGAGTTCACCAAGAACTACAAGTTCACCGTGCTCAACAACGAGAACGTCTGGGCCAAGGCCATGAGCCGCGTCGTCACCGACAAGGTGCCGGTGGACAAGGCGGTCGACGAGCTGATCGCGCGCATCAAGACGGTCGCGGCGCAGTAAGCCGCATCCCCAAAACACCTTCACCGGGCCGACTCGCATGAGCTCCACTGCCACCGCCGCGCCATCCCTGGCGCCTGTTGTCAATCTCGGGGCGCGGCACGCGCGCTGGCAGTTCTGGGGCGCGGTCATGGTCGTGCCCTACCTGCTGGTGTTCGTGGTGTTCGTGCTCTATCCGGTGGGGTACGGGCTGTGGCTCGCGCGCCATCCGCAAAGCTACGTCAAGCTGGTCGAAGACCCGATCTTCTTCCGCTCGGTGATCAACACGGCCATCTTCCTGGTCGTGGCGATCAACATCAAGATGCTCGTGGCCCTGGTGCTTTCGGGCTTCTTCGTGACATCGCGCTGGTGGATCAAGATCGTCTCGGCGGTCTTCATCCTGCCATGGGCGATGCCCTCGATTCCCACCATCCTGTCGGTCCGCTTCATGCTCAACCCCGAGTGGGGCGTGATCAACAGCACCATCTTCCGCCTCACCGGCGCGGATGGTCCCAACTGGCTCAACGATCCTTCGCTGGCACTGGCCCTGGCGATGGTGGTGCACGTATGGAAGTCGCTGCCGTTCTGGACGCTGATCCTGGTGGCAGGGCGGCTGGCCATTCCTGCCGAACAGTATGAAGCTGCTTCGGTCGACGGCGCCTCGACGTGGCAGAAGTTCCGCTTCGTGAGCTGGCCCGCGCTGAAGACGCTCTACGTCACGTCCCTCATTCTTTCGATGATCTGGACGCTGGGCGACTTCAACAGCGTCTACCTGCTGACCGGCGGCGGACCTGCCGACCTGACGCACGTGCTCGCAACCTTGGGCATCCGCTATCTGCGGCTGGACCAGGTCGACCTGTCGATGGCATCGATCGTGGTGGCGCTGCCGCTCGTCCTGCCACTCGTCTACTTCATGATGAAAAGGCTCTCGAAATGAGCCCCCACGCTCACCACTTCGTGTGTTCGCTGCCCCCCGGGGGGGCGCTCGCCCTCCTAGAGGCGGCTCGTCGGAGGACGATATGAAACGCTGGACCCCCAAGGCCATAGCGACCGAGGCCAGGCTGCTGCTGATCGGCATTCCGGTGCTGCTGTGGACGCTGATCCCGGTCTACCACATGGTGCTGTTCGCGATCTCCTCCAAGGACTCCGCGACCTCGGGCCACCTGTGGCCCAAGAACCCGACGCTGGACAACTTCCGCATCGTGTTCCAGCAGAAGCACTTCTACCTCGACCACTTCTGGCTGCAGCTGGGGAACTCGCTGCTGATCGCGCTGTCGGTCGGGGCGCTCACGCTGTTCGTCGCAACCACGGCCGCGTTCGCGATCAGCCGGCTGCGCGTGCGGGGCGGGCGCACCGTGATGAACCTGGCGCTCTTCACCTACTTCATTCCCGCGGCCTTTCTTGCCG
>NZ_JBFTPJ010000887.1:0-4054 GCF_056398445.1 Variovorax sp. 01T439_2 | reverse complement strand
GCCGGCCCTTCGGGCTGCCCTGCGGTGCTCGCGCTTCGCGGGGTCTCGCAGAACTCGCTTCGCTCAAACAGCTGCGAGCCCTGATCCGCGAAACGCTGCGCTCCTCGGCGGCGCAGAGGGGTTCGCCCGGCCCGCACCGCATACCGGGCTCCATGCTTGATCGACGATCGGCGGAATACGGGGGGCTTGCCGGCAGCGAAGTCCGAAGGACCGGTGACGTCGGACGCCCAGAGCCAGACCGCCCGTCACCGCGCCCGACGCTCAAACACAAGAAGTTCATGCCCGGAGCGGAAACACAGGCTCCACCTCGCGGTAGTCGCGCGGAATGATCACTTTGATATCGTTCTTCACCACCTGCGTCATCAGCGGCTGCGCGCCCTCGTTCTGCCCGTTGACGAACTTCGTGGGGCCGTACGGCATGATGTGGTTCGAGAAGGTGCTCTTCTCCAGCGCGTCGACGATGGCCGCGCGCTCGGCCGACTTCGCGCGCTCCAGCGCATCGGCCAGCAGCCACATCGAGGTGTAGGTCATGAAGACCTCGTAGCYGAAGAACTGGCCCTTGGCCTCCACGCGCTTGCGCAGCTCCTGCGAGCGCTTGTCCTTCGGGTTGAACCAGTGGTTGCAGTCGATGATGCCGTTGGCCGCGTCCGGAAACTCCTTCACGAACTTGTAGCTCGATGCGGCGCCGCCCAGCACCGAGAAGATCGCCTTGGGCACCACCTTCTGCTGCTGCATGGTGCGCACCAGCAGCGCGTACTCGTTGTAGTAGTTGGCCGGAATCACGATGTCCGGGTTGACCGACTTCATGCGCAGCACGATGTTGTTGAAGTCGCGCGTGGGGTTGGCGTGCTTGACCACCTCCTTCACCTCGAAGCCGTAGCCCGGCAGCTCGCGCGAGAGCAGCTGCGCGGTGCCGGCGCCGAACAGCGACTCCTCGTGGATGATCATCACCGTCTTGGCCGGGTTGCCCGCGGCCTTGTTGAGCACCAGCAGGTTGGCCATGGCCACCTCGGTCGACTTCTTGTAGCCGGGGCCGAAGCGGAAGGTGTTCTTCAGGCCGCGCTCGACGATCTGGTCTGCCACGCCCACGTCGACCACGTGCGGCAAGTTGTACTTGGCCGCCGCCTGCGTGGTCGCGAGGCAGATGGCCGAGGCGTAGGCGCCCACGATGGCCGAGACACCGGCCTCGTTCATCTTCTCGACCTCGGCCGCGCCGGCCTGCGGCTGCGACTGCGCGTCGCCCAGCAGGGCCTCGAGCTTCGCACCGCCGAGCGCCTTGATGCCGCCGGCAGCGTTGATGTCCTCGATGGCCATCAGCGCGCCAAGGCGGCACTGCTGGCCCGAGTAGGCCAGCGCCCCGGTGACCGGATGCAGCACGCCAACCTTGACGGCCTTGGGCTGCGCGCCGGCCACGAGCGGGAAGGCGACGGCGGTGGCCAGGGCGGCGGACTGCGACACGAAACTGCGGCGGTTCTGCATGGGGCTTTTCCTTTTTTCTCTTCAGTTGAACTTGGCTGACACGTCCTTGCTGACCCACACCTTCGCGTCGATGCCGCCCACGCGGGAGAGCTGCATTTCGTAGGTGTAGCGGTCGGGGCGATACAGGCCGTGCAGCCACTGCACGGGCCGCTCGTCCTCGTCGTAGATCAGGCGGCGCACCGCGAGCAGGGCCGAGCCGACCGACACGTCGAGGTGCTGCGCGATCAGGCTGTCGGCCAGCCGCGCCGAGATGGTCTGGTGCGCACGCCCCACCTTGACGCCCGATTCCTCGAGCAGCACGAGGATCGGCTTCTTCGACAGCTCGCGGCGGCCGAAGCGGCRCGCGATGGTGTCGGGCACGTAGGTGGTGATGTGCGAGAGCGGGCCTTCCTTGGTGGAGCGCACGCGCACCGCCTTCTGCACCGGGTCGCCCAGCTGCAGCTGCAGCGCCTCGGCCACGTGGGTGGAGGCCGTGATGGTGGCCACCTCGATCACCTTCACCGAGGTGTGCAGGCCCATCGTCACCAGGTTCTCGAGCAGGCCG
Organism: Variovorax sp. 01T439_2; assembly: GCF_056398445.1. Lineage (NCBI taxonomy): Bacteria > Pseudomonadati > Pseudomonadota > Betaproteobacteria > Burkholderiales > Comamonadaceae > Variovorax > Variovorax sp. 01T439_2. The sequence goes on along the minus strand of NZ_JBFTPJ010000887.1, from coordinate 2,031 downwards.
CGCAGATTGGCGCGCTCCATGCCGTTGCCGCTACCGTTCGCTTCGCCTGCGAGCACGGGCGGCAGCGCGCGCGTGCGGCGCCCCGGGTTGCGCGCGATCAGGCCTTCGGAAGACAGCTGCTCGAGCGCGCGCCGCACCGTGACACGCGCCACGTTGAACTGCGCCATGAGCGCAAGCTCGCCGGGCAGCCCCTCGGCGAAACGGCCTTCGTGCAGCTGCTCACGCAGGACCAGATAGATCTGGTGGTACTTCGGCAAAGGCATCTGCGACATGCCTTTGATGTTTTTGCAGTTTCAATGTTCTGTCAATGGGACATACTGCCCGCCGCGCCGCTTCCTGGCTGCTCGCTTGTTGTTGGCTTACAGCTTGAACGGAACCACTTCCTGGCGCTGGTCGCCCAGGCCTTCGATGCCCAGCGTCATCACGTCGCCCTTCTTCAGGTAGAGCGGCGGCTTCATGCCCAGGCCCACGCCGGGCGGCGTGCCGGTGGTGATGACGTCGCCGGGCAGGAGCGTCATGAACTGGCTCAGGTAGCTCACGATCTTGGCGATGCTGAAGATCATCGTCTTGGTGCTGCCGGTCTGCATGCGCTTGCCGTTGAGGTCGAGCCACATCGACAGCTTCTGCGGGTTGGGCACTTCGTCGCGCGTCACGAGCCAGGGGCCGATGGGGCCGAAGGTGTCGCAGCCCTTGCCCTTGTCCCAGGTGCCGCCGCGCTCGATCTGGAACTCGCGCTCGCTCACGTCGTTGATGGTGCAGTAGCCGGCCACGAAGTTGAGCGCGTCCTTCTGCGAGACATAGCGCGCGCGCGTGCCGATGACCACGCCGAGCTCGACTTCCCAGTCGCTCTTGACCGAGTTCTTGGGCAGCATGACCGGATCGTTCGGGCCCTGGATGCAGCTGGTGGCCTTCATGAAGACCACCGGCTCCTTCGGAATCGGCAGGCCGGACTCGGCCGCGTGGTCGGCGTAGTTCAGGCCGATGGCAATGAACTTGCCAACGTTGGCCACCGGGCTGCCGAAGCGCGGCTTGCCCTTGACCAGCGGCAGCTTGTCGACCTTCTGCTTGCGCAGCTTGGCCAGCGCGGCATCGCCGAGCTGCTCGGGCCCGATGTCCTTGACCAGCGCGCTCAGGTCGCGCAGCTGGCCGTTGTCATCGATGAGGCCGGGCTTTTCCTTGCCGGGGTTGCCATAGCGAACGAGTTTCATGTGGTCCTTTCTTGGGGAGACTGACTGACTTAGTAAGTGGAGCGGCCGCCGGACAGGTCGAACACGGCGCCGGTGGAGAACGAGCAATCTTCGGTACAGAGCCAGCCGACCATCGCGGCCACCTCCTCCACCGTGCCGAAGCGGCCCATGGGAATCTTCGAGAGCATGAATGCGATGTGCTCCGGTGTCATCTGGTCGAAGATGGCGGTCTTCACCGCCGCGGGCGTCACGCAGTTGACGCGGATGCCGGTGTCGGCCAGCTCCTTGCCCAGCGACTTGGTGAGCGCAATGACGGCGGCCTTGCTTGCACTGTACGCGCTGGCATTGGGATTGCCTTCCTTGCCTGCGACCGAAGCGATGTTGACGATGCGGCCGTAGCCCTGCGCGCGCATCTGCGCCACCACTTCGCGGCAGCACAGGAAGACGCCGTTGATGTTGACCTCCATCACCTGCCGCCAATCGTCCACCGGGTAGTCCCACAGCCTGGTGTTGGGGCCGGTGATGCCGGCGCTGTTGACCAGCGCATCGATGCGCGGCGAATGCGCGAGCGTGGCCGCCACGGCCGCAGCGACGGAAGCCTGCTGCGCCACGTCGGCCTTCACGGCAAAGGCCTTGGGGYCGAGCGCCGCCGCGGCCTTGCCGGCGGCAGCCTCGTCGCGGTCCCAGAGCGTGACGCTGCCGCCCGATGCGATCAGCCGCTCGGCAATGCCGTAGCCCAACCCCGCCGCGCCGCCGGTCACCACCGCGTGGCGGCCCGCGAAGTCGAGCTGGTTCATATGGTGATGCCGCCGTCCACCGTGAAGGCCTGGCCGGTGGCGAACAC
>NZ_JBFTPJ010000886.1:0-2471 GCF_056398445.1 Variovorax sp. 01T439_2 | reverse complement strand
GCTTGCGGGTGTCGATGTTCGCGATGGCCACCGTCTTGCCGGCCACGAGGTATTCGCTCAGCGTGGCGGTCTTGCGGAAGTTGGAGGCGACGAGGGGCAGGTCCTTGATGATCAGGCCCGCGGCATGGATCTTGTCGGCTTCGATGTCTTCCCCGTTGACGCCGTAGTTGCCGATGTGCGGATACGTGAGCGTCACGATCTGCTGGCAGTAACTCGGGTCGGTSAGGATTTCCTGGTAACCGGTCATSGCGGTGTTGAACACCACTTCGCCGGTCGTGGAGCCGGCGGCTCCGATCGAATTGCCTTGAAAGACCGTGCCGTCTGCGAGCGCCAGGATGGCGGGCGGGAAACTTCCCTTGAGAGACAAAAGCACTGGGTTCTCCGGATGGTTACGGTCGCCCGGAGCCCCAGGCGCGTTGCCTGCGGACTGCTGCTTAAGGGGATTTTGGCGTTAAAGGCGGCCGGGCGACGCTATTGCGAGTAAGCCCCCGATTGTAGCCCGGCGGCATCGCCCTCTCGGGCCTCGGGGCCGGAAAACATTCGCGCCTCATGCCTATGCGGCATTCGAGGATCAGGAAGCCGCCTGGACAAGCGCCGCCGCGCCGCTCGCGTGCAGGCAGATCGCCGCCGCAGCCGCCACGTTCAGCGACTCCTCGCCGCCCGGCTGCGCAATCCGGATGTGACGGCTGGCGCGGGCTTCCAGCGCCGCTGAAACGCCCTGCCCTTCGTGCCCCAGCAGCCATGCGCAGGGATGCGGCAGCCTCGCCTCATGCAGCCAGTCTCCACGGTGGGAGCTGGTGGCCACCAGCGGCACCTTCAGTTCGTCGAGCGCATCGGCCTCCACGCCTTCGATCAGCCGCAGCCCGAAATGCGCGCCCATGCCGGCACGCAGCACCTTCGGCGCCCACAGGGCGGCCGTGCCCTTGAGCGCGATCACCTGCTTGAACCCGAAAGCCGCCGCGCTGCGCAGGATGGAACCGGCGTTGCCGGCGTCCTGCAGGCGGTCGAGCACCACGCTGGGCGCATCGGGAAGCAGTTCCGGCCGCGCCGGCAGATCGAGCACGAAGCCCATTGGCGCAGGCGACTCCAGGCCGCTGACGGCCCGCAGCAGATCGTCGTCCACAACTACCGTTTTGATAGCAGAACTCGCCCATTCGGCGGGCGCCGACGGCCAGAATGACTCCGAAAAAACGGCGACCGCAGGCCGGATGCCGCGCGCAAGCGCCGCCCGGCAGAGATGGTCGCCTTCGAGCCAGACCCGGCCCAGCCGGCGGTAGGCGCCCGGGTCCTGGGCCAGCTTGCGCAGCTCCTTGAGCAGGGGGTTGTCGCGCGAACTGATGTGGTTCGCGCCGGTGGGACTGGTCATACTTCGGCTCAGGGCGCGGTGCGCAGGTCGAGGTGCACGGTCTCGGCTGCCGGAAATTCGGCCGGAACCTGCATCGAGGCCTCGAGCACGAGCGCCGCGGCGCCCTCCGCCGTGCGCGCCAGCGCCGCGGCCACCGGGCTGAACGACCTGCGGTGATGAATGCACGCGCCATGGCGCTGCAGCGCCTCCAGGTGCTCCGGCGTGCCGTAGCCCTTGTGGCCGGCAAAGCCGTAGTGCRGAAACTCCAGGTGCAGTTGCTCGCACAGCCGGTCGCGATGGACCTTGGCCAGGATCGAGGCGGCGGAAATCGCCTTGATCCGCGCGTCGCCCTTGACGATGGCCTCGGCCAGCACGTCGAGCGTGGGCAGGCGGTTGCCGTCGACCAGCACCTTGGCGGGCTTCAGGCGCAGGCCCTCGACTGCGCGGCGCATCGCGAGCATGGTGGCCTGCAGGATGTTGTGGGTGTCGATTTCCTCGACCGTGGCCTGGGCCACCGAGCAGCACAGCGCCTTGGCAAGGATCTGGTCGTTCAGGCGTTCGCGCTGCAAGGCCGTGAGCGTCTTGGAATCGGCCAGGCCGCGGATCGGCCGCTGGTCGTCCAGGATGACCGCTGCCGCGACGACCGGGCCGGCCAGTGGCCCGCGGCCCGCCTCGTCGACGCCCGCAACGAGGCCCGGCGCGTCCCACACGAGGGCCGCCTGCTCAGCCTTCAAGAACTTTCTGGATCGCATCGGCGCAARGTGTGGGCGTATCGCGCTGCAGTTGCACGTGCAGCTCTGAAAATTTTTGTTGCAGCGCCTGCGTTTTCTCGGGCGCGTCGAGCCAGGCGAGCGTGGCGTCGGCCAGCGCCTGCGGCGTGGCGGCCTCCTGCAGCAGCTCGGGCACCACGAATTCACGCGACAGGATGTTGGGCAGGCCGACCCATGGCTGGAGCTGCTTGCGCTGCATCAGGCGCCATGACAGCGCATTCATGTTGTACGCGATGACCATCGGCCGCTTGAACAGCGCCGCCTCGAGCGTGGCGGTGCCGCTGGCGATCAGGGTGGCGTCGCAGGCGGCCAGCGCTGCATGCGACTGGCCATCGAGCAGTTGCACCCGCCCCGCT
>NZ_JBFTPJ010000885.1:0-2473 GCF_056398445.1 Variovorax sp. 01T439_2 | reverse complement strand
GGACGAAGGCGACCTGCTCTACATGCCGTCGGCGCTGCCCGGGCTTTCGGTGTCGAAGGCGTCCCAGCTGCTGCAGCAGACCGACCGGCTGATCAAGACGGTGCCCGAGGTCGAGCGCGTGTTCGGCAAGGCGGGACGCGCGGACACGGCCACCGATCCAGCGCCGCTCGAGATGTTCGAGACCACCATCCAGTTCAAGCCTCGGGCGCAATGGCGCGCGGGCATGACGGCCGACAGGCTGGTCGAGGAACTGGACCGTGCCGTCAAGGTGCCGGGCCTCAGCAACGTGTGGGTGCCGCCGATCCGCAACCGCATCGACATGCTGGCCACGGGCATCAAGAGCCCCGTTGGCATCAAGGTGGCCGGGGCGGACCTGGCCACCATCGATGCGCTGACYACCCAGATCGAGGCAGCGGTCAAGGGCGTTCCCGGCGTGTCGTCGGCCCTGGCCGAGCGGCTCACCGGCGGGCGCTACATCGATGTCGACGTCGACCGGCTCGCGGCAGCGCGCCATGGCCTCTCGGTGGCGGACGTGCAGGCCGTGGTGTCCACCGCCATCGGCGGCGACAACGTGGGCGAAGTCATCCAGGGGCGCGAGCGCTATCCGATCAACCTGCGCTATCCGCGCGAGGTCCGCGACTCGCTCGAGCGCCTGCGGCAGCTGCCCTTCGTCACGGCCAGGGGCGCGCAACTGCTGCTGGGCGATGTCGCCAACATCCGCATCGAGGACGGTCCGCCGATGCTGCGCAGCGAGAACGCGCGGCTGTCGGGCTGGGTCTATGTGGACGTGCGCGGGCGCGACCTGCGCTCCGCCGTCACCGACATGCAGGCAGCCATCGGCCGCGTCGTGGAGATGCCCGCGGGCTACGCGGTGTCATGGTCCGGGCAGTTCGAATACCTGGAGCGCGCAACCGAGCGGCTGAAGCTGGTCGTGCCCGCGACGCTGGCGGTCATTTTCGTGCTGCTCTACCTGCTGTTCAGGTCGTTCGGCGACGCGGCGCTGGTGATGGCGGCCGTGCCGTTCTCGCTGATCGGCGGTTTCTGGCTGGTCTGGGCCCTGGGCCACTCGGTCTCCGTCGCCACGGCGGTGGGCTTCATTGCGCTGGCCGGCGTGGCGGCCGAGTTTGGCGTGGTGATGCTGGTCTACCTGAAGAACGCGCTGGCGCGGCGCCTGGCCGCCGGCGAGCCGATGGACGACCAGACCTTGCGCGCCGCCATCCGCGAAGGCGCCGTGCTGCGCGTGCGGCCCAAGGCCATGACGGTGGCCGTCGTCATGGCGGGCCTGCTGCCCATCCTCCTTGGCAGCGGCACCGGCTCGGAAGTGATGACGCGCATTGCCGCGCCCATGGTGGGCGGCATGGTCACCGCGCCGCTCTTGAGCATGCTGGTGGTTCCGGCTGCGTGGTATTTGCTGCGTCGCCGAGGGAGTGCCGTGAGATCCGACAAGCAAATACACTAACGGCAATCGATTCCATAAACCAGAACTCCATTCCGTGCCCAGCCATCCTTTCGCTCATCAAACAAACTTCTGCCGTTAGCGTATTTTTCTATGCCGTCGCTTCCCCTCTTCTCCGAACCCTCCGGTGAATCGCATCAGGCGGCGTTTGCCAGCTGGCTGGCCGCGCAGCAAGAAAACGGCGCCTTGCGGCAGCCCTCTTCCATCGCGGTCTATCGCGACATGTGGGGCAGTTTCACGGCCTGGTGCCTCGGCCAGTCGCCTGCGGTGACGCTGGCGTCGCTGGATAAGGGCGACCTGTCGGCGTTCCAGCAGGCGCGCTTCGGCATGAAAAGCGACGACCTGTCGCTGTCGCCGCGCTATGCGCTGCGCCTGCTTCGGCTGATCGACCGGGTGCTGCGCCACCATGCACAGACGCACGACGTTCCCGTCAACACCGCCGCCGCGGACTGGATCGCAACGCAGCCGGAGATTCGCTATGCGGATTCGGTGCGGGCCGATCCGCTGCCGGAATTCCTCTCGGTCTCCGAGGCCCGGCATCTCATCGTCTTTCTCTCGAGCGCCCGGCCACGTCCCGGCGCGGCAGGCGACCGGCATGCCCAGGCCGCGCTGAGCTGGCAGGCGCTGCGCAACCGCACGGCCGTTGCCCTGCAGCTGGGCGCGGGGCTCACGCCCGGAGACGTCCGCCTGCTGCGGCTCGATGCGCCCACATCGCAGATGGCCGGCCGGCGCGATCGGCCCTGGAAGGTTGCGGTGCCGGGCAACGGCAATTCGCCGGCGCGCGAGGCACCGGTCGCTCCCTGGGCCGGCGAACTGCTGCAGCACTGGCTCAAGGTACGCGCCGAGCTGTTGATCGCGGGCGAGTTCCTGTTCCCGGCCACGCGCAGCGGCAAGCCCTGGAGCAAGGAGGCGCAGTACGTTGCCGCCAAGCAGGTGCTGCAGGATGCGGGCATCGAGGCCGCCGGCGGCGGCTCCTTCCTGCTGCGCCACACCTTCGCGCTGCGCCAGTTGCGCAGG
>NZ_JBFTPJ010000884.1:0-2476 GCF_056398445.1 Variovorax sp. 01T439_2 | reverse complement strand
GCCCTCGAATTCGCGCGGGAACACCGTCTTGTAGGACTCCAGCGCGGCGACGGCGATTTCCTGGTCGCCGATCAGCGGCAACAGCGCCTGCGCCAGGCAGAACAGGTTCCAGTAGGCTACGTTGGGCTGCTGGTTGAAGGCATAGCGGCCGCTGGTGTCGCTGTGGTTGCAGATGTGGCGCGGATCGAAGCCGTCCAGGAACTGGAACGGCCCGTAGTCGATGGTGAGCCCGAGGATGCTCATGTTGTCGGTGTTCATCACGCCGTGGCAAAAGCCCACGGCCTGCCATTGCGCGAGCAGGGCGGCGGTGCGCTCGCTCACGGCTTCCAGGAAGGCCGCGTAGGCATTGCCGTTGAAGCGCTCGGTGGCGCGGCAGTCCGGGTAGTAGCGGTCGATGACGTAGTCGGCCAGCGCGCGCAGCTCGGCATCGCGCTGGTTGGCCGAGAAGTGCTCGAAGTGGCCGAAGCGGATGAAGCTGGGCGCCACGCGGGTCACGACGGCGGCGGTTTCGGGCATTTCGCGGTACACGCGTGCGTCGGAGCCCGTGACGCAGAGCGCGCGGGTGGTTGGGATGCCCAGGCCGTGCATGGCCTCGCTGCAAAGGAATTCGCGGATGCTGGAGCGCAGCACGGCGCGGCCGTCGGCGCCGCGCGAGTAGGGCGTGCGGCCCGCGCCCTTGAGCTGCACCTCGAGGCCGCCCTCGGTTTCGCCGAGCATGATGGCGCGGCCGTCGCCGAGCTGGCCGGCCCAGACGCCGAACTGATGGCCGCTGTACACGGTGGCGAAGGGCTGCGTTCCGGCGACGGGCAGGTTGCCGGTCAGTGCCGCCAGCGTGCCCTCCGATTGCCGCCAATCGGCCGGCAGGCCGAGCAGGCGGGCCGCCGCCTCGCTGTGGCCCACCCAGTAGGGGGGATCGGGCAGGGGTGTCGGCCGCAGTTCGGTGAGAAAGGCGGGGCCCAGCGCCCGGAATCCGGGTTTCCAGCGCAATCCCAGGTCCGCGGCGGCCGTGTCTTCAGCAAGCAAGCTCATGCCCGGATTGTCCGGCAGAGCGCGAGACCCCTGGCGATGCGGGCCATCGGAAGGTCGAGGCCCCTTCAGTGGGCGAGCGCCGGCGTGTCCCAGATGCGCGCCCTGTATTGGGCGGGCGGCAGCCCGAACCAGCGCTTGCAGGCCCGGAAGAAGTTGCTGCTGTCGACGAAGCCGAGCATGTCGGCCACGTCGGTGAGCGTGTGGCGGTCTTCCGCCAGGTACTGCTGCGCCAGCTCGCGGCGGGTGCGGTCGAGCAGCGACTGGAACGACACCGACTCCTGCTGCAGCCGCCGCTGCAGCGTGCGCTCCGCAAGGCCGAGGCCCGCGGCCACGTCCTGCCGGCGCGGTTCGCCTTGCGGCAGCCGGCGCGCGATCTCGGCGCACACCAGGGTGCTGGTGGTGGTCTGGCCCAGCAGGTTCAGCTGGTCGTCCAGCAGGTGCTCCTGCATCTCGCCCAACGTGGGGTGGTGGGTGGGCAGCGGCATCGCCATGTCGGCCGCCGACAGCAGCAACCGGTTGGCCGGCGCGTTGTAGCGGATTGCGCAGCCGAAGGCCTCGCGGTGCAGCCGGTCGTCGGCGGGCGGCGGATAGACGAATTCGAGCGCCAGCGGCTGCAGCTCGCGCCGCGTGAGCCACTGGCACTGCATGAAGACGGTCAGCAGGGCATATTCGACGCGCTGGCGCGGAATCGGCAGGCTGCCGCCGGTGTGCTCCATCGCCATCCAGCAGCCGCGCGCCTCGCGCTGCAGCGAGAAGGCGGTCGCGTCGGAGATGACCGCCATGTAGCGCGTGAGCCGCGCGAGCGCCGCGCCCAGGTCGGCGCTGCAGGCCATGGCGTGGCCGACCGTGCCCAGCTTGCTGTGCGTGGCGGCCAGGTCGCGCGCGAGGCCCAGCGTGGGCTTGCCGGCGCGAGCCACCGCCAGTTGCCAGAGCACCGAGATCTCGTCCACCGGAATGCGGGTGTTCTGCCGATGCAGCGAATCGGGGTCGAAGCCCGCGTCGCGCAGCAGCGAGGGCACGTCGATTCCTTCGGCCTCGAACATCGAGAGCACGCCTTCGAGCCAGGCGGCCGAACTGGTCCGCAGCTCGGGCTGCTGCGCGCAGCCGGACCGGCGTTGCGGCCGGCGCTGGGCATGCGGCATGGAGGCTCCTGAAGTCATTGAATTGGCGCGCTTGCGATAGCGGCGGAAACGGCGTGCGTTCCTAGAATTTTTGAGGGGTTCGGCGGGCCGGAGTATGGCCACCGGACGCGCAGGCAGGAATTCCGATTAACCCGGTGTGGAGACAAATAATGGACAAGGCACTGACAGCAGCGCTACGCGCCCGGCCAGAAATCCAGGGCATGGCGGCAACGGCCACGGCTGCGGCGGCGCGGGCACTGGCCGCGGCGGCCTGCCTGGCCCTCGCGGCCTGCGGCGGCGGCTCCTCGGGCGGGTCGTTCTCGTTC
>NZ_JBFTPJ010000883.1:0-2476 GCF_056398445.1 Variovorax sp. 01T439_2 | reverse complement strand
TGCGGCCTTCGGTGCGACGCGCCCGGACCCGCACCGTCCGGATCACGCCAAGGCCGCGATGGGCGCGGACCTGGTCAACTTCGAAAGGACTTCATCATGGCCAACATCGGCACCTTCACCGCACAGAACAACGGCTTCACCGGCACGGTTCGCACCCTGACGCTCAACGTCAAGGTCAAGATCGCGCCCAGCGACAAGGAAAGCGAGAACGCCCCGGACTACCGCATCGTGGCGGGCACCGGCTACGAGATCGGCGCGGCCTGGAAGAAAGTCAGCAAGGCGGACCGGCCCTACCTGTCGGTAACGCTGGACGATCCGTCGTTCCCGGCGACCATCTATGCCCGCCTGGTCGAAGGCGACGACGGCGCGCACAACCTGATCTGGTCGCGCAGCAAGGGCGACTGATCGCCGCCCCGTGCCCCGCCTGCAGGCGGGGCGCTTCACCTCTGAGTTCACCATCTATGCCCCGCTGGTCGCGGGCCGTTTCACTGCTGCGAGCCCGTACCGAATCGCGGAAGTACGGATTGGCGTCAGTCCGTACTTCCTGATTTGCTGATCTATGAATCGTCGCCATTCCGACTTTGCGGTTCTACGGATGCACGAGCAGCAGTGGATGTGCGGAAGCGGTTCTTCGGATCCGTGGGTTCGTGCAGAGACGCGTCGCAGGTTTTACGAATCGGCGTGCACACGGTTTGGCGGCGAAGACATTCGTGCGTCTCCTGGCGGTGCCGGGCCGGGCTGTCGTGCGATGCACCGAGCCGCCGGTGGCGTCTCGCCCCTTCTGGCTTCCATCCCTGACGCCTGCGGCCTTCACTGCGCTCCCGGCCTGCGCGCTTCGCTTGCCACGACAGGGGAGGGCTGGCTTGCTGTTCCCTTCATCGTTGCACGTCGTTCTCGCCGTCAAGGTCTGCGCGCACGTCGTGCGCTTGCGGCCGGCGGCCGTCTCTCGAACCCTGACGGCTGCGCTGCGCCRTGCGGCTTCCGGTCTCGGGCAATTCCGCCCGATTCCTTCCAAGGAGAAAGACCATGACGAAGCTCATTACCGACGAACAACGCGCGCAGCTGCTGGCCAATGGCCGGGAATCGGTCGAGAACTCTCACTTCGATCCGCGGCCGGTGGTCAAGCTGTTCACGCCCAATGCGGGCGCGACGTGGCTGTTGACCGAACTCGATTCCGAAGACATCGCGTTTGGACTCTGCGATCTCGGGCAAGGTTTTCCCGAGCTGGGCTATGTGAGTCTGGCGGAGCTGGAGAGTTTGCGTGCGAGGTGGGGGTTGCCCATCGAGCGCGATCTTCATTTCGTCGCTGACAAGCGGTTGAGCGGCTACGCGCGCGAGGCGCGGCTGGCAGGTCGCATCGTGGCGTAGCGCCGCGGGCGTCAGCCTTCTGCGGGAGGCTGGTGCCATTCCTTCGGCAACCTGGCCTCTGTCTCGAGCATCAGCTCGCCGGCGCTGCGGCCCAGTGCCCGAGCGATCCTGAGCACCAGAACCAGCGTCGGCATGTGCTCGCCGCGCTCGATCTTGCCCATGTGAGAGCGCTCGATGCCGGCGAGGTGCGCCAGCGTTTCCTGGGCGATGCCGTCTTCGGTTCTCAGTGCGCGCACCACAGCGCCGAACGCCAGCGCCGGCGCGACCTCGAAGGTCGTCGCGCCGGTAGGGCGTCCTCGCTGAATGGCTCGCTTCTGCATGGACAGAAGCGTCTCGTTTCAGCACAATTTAAACCACGTTATCTTTAACTCATGTCGTTGTTTTCGGGATCTACCCGCGTGCAGAAATCCTCCTACACCTGTCCTTGTGGCACTAGCACCCGGTCATTTTTTTGAGGGCCCAATGACTTTTCTCACCGAGCAGCAGCGCGCCGAGATGCTAGCCAACGGTACGGCGCGCGCCCGTGGCCAAGCCATCGACCCCTATCCCGTCGTCAAGCTGTACACGTTGGACGCCGCAGCGTGCTGGCTGCTCACCGAACTCGATGCCGACGGTGATCGCGCCTATGGGCTGACCGATGCCGGTACAGGCTTTCCTGAACTCGGACACGTGAGCCTGTCCGCGCTAGAGCGTGTGCGCGGTCCCCAGGGCCTGCGCATCGTCGCCGATCCGCATTTCAGGGCGCGGCAGCCGTTGTCCGGCTACGCGGCCGACGCGCAGCGCGACGGATCGATCAACGCTTGAACTTCCATGGCGGGTGGGGCGCACGGGATCGTCGCCGCTCGAGCGACAGCGCATCGCTGCAAAAGCCAGCCATGCCGGCCATGCCTGTGGCAGTCTTCGCGCAAGCAAGAAGAAGTGAGTTCTGCCATCCATGGCGGGTGGGGCGCACGGGATCGTCGCCGCTCGAGCGACAGCGCATCGCTGCAAAAGCCAGCCATGCCGGCCATGCCTGTGGCAGTCTTCGCGCAAGCAAGAAGAAGTGAGTTCTGCCATGACCGACCGCAAGGCCGAAGGCCTGCCGACCGCGCCCTGGCGCGCGTCGGCG
>NZ_JBFTPJ010000882.1:0-2478 GCF_056398445.1 Variovorax sp. 01T439_2 | reverse complement strand
ATTCCGCAGGCCGACGCCATGAAGGCGGCCGGCGTCAAGCTCGACTACGTGCTCGAAATCGACGTGCCGTTCAGCGACATCATCGAACGCATGAGCGGCCGCCGCTCGCACCCTGCGTCGGGCCGCACCTACCACGTCAAGTTCAACCCGCCCAAGGTCGAAGGCAAGGACGACATCACGGGCGAAGACCTGATCCAGCGCAAGGACGACGAGGAAGAAACCGTGCGCAAGCGGCTCGAGGTCTACAGCCAGCAGACGCGTCCGCTGGTCGACTACTACTCGGCCTGGGCCAAGGCCGATCCGGCCTCGGCGCCGAAGTACCGCGCCATCCAGGGCGTGGGCAGCGTCGAAGAGATCAAGCAGCGCGCACTCGCGGCCCTCAGCAGCTGAATCTCGTCGGCTGCGCGCGGCCGCCGTTCAGGCGGCCGCTGTTTCCATCAGTTCCAGCATCAGCGCGATGCGCGCCTTGACGGGCGTGAGCGCACCGGCGTCCCGCAGCGGATCGCCGGGCTTCGGCAGGATGCGTCCGTTTGCGCAGCGGGTCGCACGCAGCACCGCCACGCCGGCATCCTGAGCCCGCAGCGCCGCCGCCTCCAGCGCATGGTGCACCGTGCCATTGCCGGTCGCGGCCACGACCAGCCCGCGAACCGGCTCGGCAACGCCCGATGCCCGCTCCTGCAGCAGCAGGTCGACGAGCGCGCCGCTTGCACCCGCATGGCTGGTGACGATCTCCACGCGCGGCCAGCGCACGGTTGCCCCCGCCTTCGCTTCGGGAATCTTCGAGGCCCCGCCCACCGCCTGCGGCCAATCGCGCAGGCGCCGCACTGCACCCTCTTCCACATAACCGACCGGCCCGGCATCGCCCGATGAAAAAGCGTCCGGGCGGTAGGTGTGCACCTTCTGCACATCGAGCGCGCCGTGGATGGCACCCGCGCAGACCACCGTCACGCCGTGCGCCGCCGGCGTGGCCGCCACGGCGATGGCATCGCGCAGGTTCTGCGGACCGTCGGGCGAAAGCGAACTGGCCGGGCGCATGGCGCAGGTCAGCACCACGGGCTTGCCGGYCGCAAGCACCGCCTGGAGGAAGAAAGCCGTTTCCTCGATGGTGTCGGTGCCGTGCGTGATCACCACGCCCGCCACGTCGGCCTCGGCCAGCCAGGAGGCGCAGCGCCTGGCGAGCTGCAGCCAGACGTCGAAAGCCATGTCCTTGCTGTCGAGCTGCGCCACCTGCTCCGCCACGAGCGCCACGCCTGCGGGCGCATCGATGCCGCCGAGCAGGTCCGCCACACCCACTTCTCCGGCGGTGTAGCCGATGTTGTCGGCACCGCTCGCGGCCCGGCCTGCGATGGTGCCGCCGGTGCCCAGGACCACGATGCGCCGCAGGCCGGAGGGAAGGGAATTAACCATGGGTTGCCAACTTTTAAAAACTGGTTAAAAATACAGGTACTGGATATTCAGCCAGTGCCGCAAGGAACCACATATGCAGTTCGCCGTGAAGCTTACCGCCCGCCAGCAGCAGATCCTGGACTTGATCCAGAGCGCCATCGCCCGTACCGGCGCGCCGCCCACGCGGGCCGAAATCGCCAATGAGCTGGGTTTCAAGTCGGCCAATGCCGCCGAGGAGCACCTGCAGGCCCTGGCCCGCAAGGGCGTCATCGAACTCGTGAGCGGCACTTCGCGCGGCATCCGGCTCAAGGGCGACGCGCTGCGTTCGCTCAACGAGACGCGCCACCGCGAAGGCGGCCAGTTCTCCCTCTCGCTGCCCGGCATGTCGCAGCTCGCGCTGCCCCTCATCGGCCGCGTGGCGGCGGGCTCGCCAATCCTCGCGCAAGAGCACGTCGACCAGACCTACTACGTCGAGAACACGCTGTTCCAGCGCCAGCCCGACTACCTGCTCAAGGTGCGCGGCATGTCCATGCGCGATGCCGGCATCMTSGACGGCGACCTGCTCGCGGTCCAGGCCACCAAGGAGGCGCGCAACGGCCAGATCGTGGTGGCCCGCCTCGGCGACGAGGTCACGGTCAAGCGCCTCAAGCGCAACAAGCAGGTCATCGAGCTGCATGCCGAAAACCCCGACTACCCGACCATCGTGGTCCAGCCCGGCGAGCCCTTCGAGATCGAAGGCCTGGCGGTGGGCCTCATCCGCAACACCATGCTGATGTAGGCCGCGCGGCCTGCACCCCATCCGGCCGCAACAGGTGGCGGGCGTATGGCGCTTTGTCGCCATCACCCTGTTGCGTCCATTCAAAGAAATCCTGCCTGTGTTCAACCTCAGACTTTTTTGGAGTTCACATGGGAATCGCCCTCCTCGCCATCGCTGATTTGTGGATGCCGCTGCAATCGCTTGCAAGCCGGCTGCTGCCGGCGCGCCGCCCGGCCCGCCGCGACACCGCCGGCACATCCGCCGGGTTGCGCTACGTCGCGGTCCGGCCGACCGCCGGCACATCCGCCGGGTTGCGCTACGTCGCGGTCCGGCCG
>NZ_JBFTPJ010000881.1:0-2482 GCF_056398445.1 Variovorax sp. 01T439_2 | reverse complement strand
ATCTTCAACACGTCGATGCTGCCATCGCGCAACGAACGCATGATTCCCACCAAGGCATGAACTTCAGCAACAGCAACCTCCAATCCACCCTCCCCGAAGAAACCACGCTCGACGAACGCGACGGACGCTACCTGCGCAAGGCCATCGTCTGGTCGCATGCGGCGCGCCGCCGCGGCAACCGGCCCTTCGGATCGGTCATCGTCTCGGCCGCCGGCGAAGTGCTGGCCGAAGCGGCCAACAGCAACACCGAGACCGGCGACTGCACGGCCCATGCGGAGATGAACGCGCTGCGTGCGCTCGCGGGGCGCGGCCTCACGCGCGAAGAGCTCGCCGGCGCCACCATCTATGCATCGGGCGAGCCCTGCGTGATGTGCGCGGGCGCGATCTTCTGGTCGAACATCGGCCGCGTGGTGTTTGGCATCGACGCCGAGCGGCTGCGCGTGTTCCGCGGCGAGCGGCAGGACCAGCGCGATGCCGAGCTGTCGTGCCGCGACGTGTTCCGCGCCTCGCCGCATCCGATCGAATGCATTGGTCCCGCGCTGCTCGACGAAGCCAGCGCCGCGCACGACGGCGCCTGGGCCAGCTAGCCGCCACGCGCGGCGGTGCCGGGCGAATAGACTCGTTGGATGTCCTGGCACGCCCATCTTCATCTCGACTACCGGCAGGAAGGCGCCCGCAGCGTCGCGCGCTTTCGCCATGACGGGCCGCTGCGCATCCTGCAAAGCCTCTACCCCGAAGGCGATGCGATCTGCCACAACGTGCTGGTGCATCCGCCGGGCGGGCTGGTGGGCGGCGACACGCTGGACATCGACATCGAGGCGGCCGACGCAAGCCATGGCCTGATCACCACGCCGGGCGCGTCGCGCTTCTACCGCTCCGAAGGCGAGCTTGCGCTGCAGCGCACGCGCATCCGGCTTGCCAAGGGCGCGCGGCTCGAGTGGCTGCCGCTGGAGGCCATCTGCTACAGCGGCTGCCGCGCAGAGAACCGGCTCACCATCGAGGCCGAGCCCGGCGCCGAGATGATCGGCTGGGACGTGACGGCCCTCGGCCTGCCGAACGCCAACCAGCCGTTCGAGCGCGGCACCTACCTGCAGCACATCGAAGTGCCGGGCGTGTGGCTGGAGCGCGGGCGCATCGACGCGGCCGACCATCGGCTGCTGCAGAGCCCGCTGGGCTTCGGCGGGCATCGCTGCATCGCGTCGCTGTTCTTCGTGTCGGGCACGCCGGCCGCGCGGGCGCGGCGCGAGGCGCTGCTTGCGCTCGCACGCACCGCCATCGATGCGCACGGGCTGCAGGAGAGCGCCGGCGCGACCAGCCCGCATGCGGAGATCGTCGTGCTGCGCGTGCTCGCGCCGGTGGTCGAGCCCGCGATGCAGCTGCTGCGGCAGGTGTGGCAGGCCTGGCGCGCCGAGCTGTGGCAATTGCCGGCGAGTTCGCCGCGGATCTGGGCCACCTAGCGCGGGGGGCCTATCGCGCGCCGTAGCTTTCCAGCAGGACGGCCGATAGCGCGAGTATCTTGGTCTGAGGGGCTTCCTTGAGCCACACCAGCCTCGTCTTGGCGCGGCCGAATTTCGAATGCAGCCTGTGGACGCTCAGGCGATCGCGCTCCGCGTAGCTGTCGAGCACGCTGTACGGCACCAGCGCAATGCCCATGCCGACGGCAACACAGCCAAGAATCAGGTGGTAGGAGCCGGCCTCGACGATTCGGCCGGGCGCGACGCGGCCGCGCAGGAACCAGTCCTCGAGCCTCTTGCGATGCGGGCAGCCTGGATGAAAGGCCAGGATCGTCTTCGATGGCAGATCCTTCGGCGACGAAATGCGTGCGTGTCTGGCCTCGGCGACGATCACAAGCTCCTCGTCATAGATCTCGATGGACTCGAGCCGAGGATCGGAGACGGGGTCTGCGATGAGCGCCGCATCCAGTTCCGAGCAAAGAACCTGCTTGACCAGGTCGAGAGGATCGCCCGAGAAGAGTTCCAACGCCACATCGGGGTAGCGCTCGTGGAAGCGGCCGAGTGGCTCGGGCAGGCGGGCCGCCGCCGTGCTTTCCATCGCGCCGAGGCGCAGCACGCCGGTGGGCCGATCCGACTTGATGGCGTTGGCCGCTTCCCTGGCCAGGTCGAGCATGCGATCGGCGTAGCCGACAAGTATCTTGCCGGAGGGCGTGAGCTGCATTCGGCGCCCCTCGCGCAGGAACAGCGGGACGCCCAGCTTTTCTTCCAGCACCTTGATGCGCGCGGTCACGCTCGACTGCGCGCGATGCAGCACCTCGGCCGCCCGCACCACGCCGCCGGCCTGGACCACGGTTCGAAAAATCTGCAGATCCGAGAACTCCATGCATCGCCTTCCCTGAACTGTTCGTTCTGTATTTGTCGTTTCTTTGCCAGGCTCATTCTCTTTAGAGTTCTCTGCAACTTCAACAAGGCAATGGTTTCCTGAGTCAGGAATACCCGCAGAACGTCATCATGAAAATCGGGCTTAT
>NZ_JBFTPJ010000880.1:0-2482 GCF_056398445.1 Variovorax sp. 01T439_2 | reverse complement strand
CGAAGCCACGGGCCTACCGGTCGCCGTCGCCTTCGATGCTGGCAACCTGCAGCCGGTCGCAGCCGAGCTGCGCAAGCGCTACAAGCTGGCGAAGCTGCTCATCTGCGCCGACGACGACAACACACAGAAGTGCCAGCAGCCCGAGTGCAAGCGGCGCGTGTGGGTTGCCGACGGCCCAATCTGCCCGCACTGCGGCCAGCCGCACAAGGCGACGAACGCCGGCGTGTCCGCGGCCAGCCTCACCGCCATGGCCGTCGGCGGCGGGTGGATGGTGCCGGGCTGGGCGGACCCTGAAACACGCCGCACCGACTGGCTGGACAAGGGCGAGAAGCTCAACGACTTCAACGACCTGCACCTGGCCGAGGGCCTCCACGCCGTGCGCGCGCAGGTGGAGTCCCGCATTTCGGGACTGGGCTGGCGCGCGCAGGGCGCGGCGCGTGCCCCACACGGCAAGGGGAGCGGGGCCGACGGCAAGCCTGCGGCCGCGCCACTGCGCCCCATCGATTCGCTTGACGAACTGCTCGAGCGGTTTGCGCTGGTCTATGGCCAGGGCGGCGTTACCTTCGATCACCAGGAGCACATGCTTGTGGCGCTCAGCGACATGCGCGATGCGTGCCTGAGCCGGGAGACGCATCGCGCGTGGGCCGAGCATCCCGAAAAGCAGATCGTGCGCGTCACCGAGGTCGGCTTCGATCCCGCGTGCACCGACACCACCATTCACTGCAACCTCTGGGCGGGCTGGCCCACAGAGGCGAAGGCGGGGAAGTGCGAGTACCTGCTCGACCTGCTGCGCCACATGTGCGCCGGCGACAGCCGCCCGGATGCGCTGTACGAGTGGGTGCTGCGCTGGATCGCCTACCCGATCCAGCACCCCGGCGCAAAGATGAAGACGACGCTGGTGCTGCACGGGCCGCAGGGCACCGGCAAAAACATGTTCTTCGAAGCGCTGATGGCGATCTACGGGCGCTACGGCCGCGTCATCGACCAGAGTGCGATCGAAGACAAGTTCAACGACTGGGCCAGTCGCAAGCTGTTCCTCATCGCTGACGAAGTGGTGGCGCGGTCGGACCTCTACCACGTGAAGAACAAGCTCAAGGCCTTCATTACCGGGGACTGGATCCGCATCAATCCGAAGAACTTCTCAGCCTACGACGAACGCAACCACGTCAACCTGGTGTTCCTGAGCAACGAGACGATGCCGGTGGTGCTCGAGCAGGACGACCGGCGGCATGCCGTCATCTGGACGCCCGAGAAGCTGAGCCGCGAGTTCTACCGCGACCTGCTCGTGGAGCTGGAGAACGGCGGCGCCGCGGCGCTGCACGACTACCTGCTGCACGTCGACCTGTGCGACTTCACCGAAGGCACGTTGYCACCGATGACCGAAGCCAAGCGCGAACTGATCGACCTCAGCATGGACAGCCCGAGCCGTTTCTTCAAGGCCTTCGAGTCGGGCGAGATCGACGGCTTTCCCGCGAAGAACGCGCCGAAGCTGCTGAGCCCGATGCTGCCCCTGGACCTCTATGCCCTGTACGGGGCCTGGTGTCATCGCGTGGGCCTCAAGGCGCTGCACCAACCACGGTTCGCGAGCGAGCTAATGCGCAAGCACGGCGCCAAGACCTTGTCGAAGCGCTACGACCTCGGCGTGGGCGTGAAGGGCCCGTCCGGGGTCACGTTCCTGCCCGGTGGCGCCGAGTGCCCGGTCGGCGAGCACGAGCCGACGTGGATCGGCGACAGGGCGCGCGCCTTCAAGGACTCGCTCAAGGCATTCCGAGAAGGGGGGCATTGATGTCGCAGGGGTCGTTCGTCCAATTCGGTGAGGCATGTGAGCCAGCTGTGAGCCATGGTGTGAGGCAAGAAAACCCAATGAAATCAACGCTTGTGAGGTATGTGAGGCATCCGGGCCTTACCCGCCCATGTGTGCGCATGCGTGGGTGCGTGCGCACACCCGCATGCATGTGCACCCGCCTGCATGCCTCACATACCTCACATACCCCACACGCCAATGCCGACAGGCACTTACGTGCGCACCCATGCCCCACACCACCCCTCACACGCCTCACAAAAAAGGATGAGATGGACGGAGAAGTGATTTCGAAGGTGATCCGCTGCACGGAAGCGAATGCGGCGGAGTTCGCGGCCCTGGTCAATGGCTGGCCGGAGTTGAGGGCGTTGGTGCGCAGCCTGCGCGCTGACGACCTGTTCCCGGGCTTGCGCGGGCTGCAGGTGACGCTCACCGGCGCGCCGGAATGGGTCGCCCAGGGGTTGGCCGCGGTCGGGCCCGAAAACGGCGCGGTGGCGGCGGGAGGTTCGTATGCGGCTTGACCTCAAGCTCGACGGCCTGGACTCCGTGCGCGAATCGCTGGGCAAGCTGAGCGGCAAACAGGCGCGCACCGCCTACGCGGCCGCACTCAACGACGCGGGGTTCCAGGTTCGGCGCGTCATGCGCAACGAAATCCGCAGCGTGTTCGACCGGCCCACGCCC
>NZ_JBFTPJ010000879.1:0-2487 GCF_056398445.1 Variovorax sp. 01T439_2 | reverse complement strand
CGCTTGCGCAGCTCACGCCCACACTGCGCGGCAGCTCGACCGAAATGCACCTGCAGGCAGCCATCGGTGTCTCGCAGATGTTCACCCGCGGCAACAGCGACGAGGTGCGGGCGGCTCTGGAGCGCAGCCTCGAGGTGGCCGAGGCACTGGAAGATGCCGCCAGCCAGGTCCAGCTGCTTGGCCGGCTCCAGATCTTTCACGAGCGCATCGGCGACTTCGTCGAATCATTGAAATACGCGCATCGCTGCGCCCGCGTGGCCAGCACCATCGGCGACGCAACCGCGGTGGCCGCGGCGAATTCGCTGGTCGGGCTCTGCAACCATCTGCTGGGCGATCAGCCCGAGGCCAGGCGCCTGCTCGAAGCCGCGCTCGCCGGGTCGCCCGACTCGCTGCAGGACAGCAGCATCTACTCTGGATTCGATCTGCGCAACCGCGCCCGCATCGCGCTGGCCAGGACCTTGTGGCTCCAGGGCTACCCGTCGCAGGCCGTCGTGCTCGCGCAGCGCGCCGTCGACGAAGCGCGGCAACTGGACCATCCCGTCACGCTGTGCATCGCGCTGATCTGGGCGGTGTCGGTGTACATGTGGGTCGGCGACCTGGAACGCGCCGAACGGGACATCGACCGATTCATCGCCTACGCGGAGGCCCATTCGCTCACGCCGTACCTGGCCGTGGGCCGGGGTGTCAAGGGCGAACTGGCCGTCAGGCGCGGCGATGCCGGGCGCGGCGTCCAGGCGATCCAGGACTGCCTGGTGGAGCTTCGCGAATCCCGCTACGAGCTGCTCACCACGGCATTCAACCTGACGCTGGCCGAGGGCCTGACCGCCCTGGGGCAGACAGCCGACGCGCTGGAACTGCTGGACGACACCCTGGCGCTGGTGCATGCAAAAGGCGACCTGTACAACCTTCCGGAACTCCTTCGGGCCAAGGCCCGCGCGTTGTCGTGCCTGTCGCCTTCGCACGCGGCGCAAGCCGAGGAGTGCCTCGTCCAGTCGCTCGCCAGCAGCAGGCAGCAAGGCGCGCGCGCGTGGGAGCTGCGCACGGCGACCGACCTTGCGCGGATGTGGCAGGCAGCCGGACGCGAGCGCGAGGCGCGAGCCCTGCTGGAAGGCATCCTTGCCCACTACACCGAAGGCTTCGACACCACGGACCTTCAACAGGCGCAGCAGCTCTTCGGCAAGGCAAAAGGCGCGGCCGTCTGACCGTGCTCCCTGGCCGGCCGGCAACGGGCGCGCGCCGGCCATCCATACCTACATATGATGGCGCCGCCCGCTGGCGGCGCTAATCTGGGGCACCGGGCAGCGGCGGCGGGATCGTCCCGGCCGCTTGCCAGGTCAAAGAGCCCGGATTTTTCCCTTGCAACCCCTCAGCATCGAACTCGTGTCCATCGTCGACGACGATCCTTTCGTGCGCGCCGCGACCAGCAGCCTCGTGCGTTCGCTCGGCTGGGAAGCGCGCGAGTTCGCGTCGGGCCCGGCCTTCCTTGCCTCCGGCACGGCGGCCCATACGCACTGCCTGGTGTGCGACGTGCAGATGCCGGCGATGGACGGCATCGAGTTGCTGGACCGGCTCCTGGGCCAGGGCATCCACGTTCCCACGCTGTTCATCACCGCGCTCGCATCGGCCCGTGTGCGCGAGCGCGTGCAGGCGAGCACCGCGCTGTGCCTGATCGAGAAGCCGATCGACGCGCGCGAGCTGCAGGCCTGGATCGGCCGCGCACTCCAGGGCGGCTGACCATGGTCTAGATTGCGGCCTTGGCTTTTCCTGGAACTCGAGCACTCTTGCAAATGGTTCGCCGCGGCACGAGCATGGCGCGCCGTTCCTTCGCAAGAAGACTCGATCTAGCGCTCAGCTTCTCTAGCCGCACGCCCCGCAGCCACTTCTTGGCGCCCCTGCACCTCCTGCGCTTCACGCCCAGCTTGCGTGGCGTTCCAGTCAGGCATCCCAGACGGCAGAAGAAGACCGCCCCACTCACTCCTTCTGAGGCGCCCCATGCTCCAGCAAGATGGTCCTCAGCGCACGCTTGCCGCGCGCGTTCTGAGCTCTATAGGCTCGGCGGGCCAGCTCGACGAAGCGCTCCTCCCCCGGGTCCTGCAACGGCTCCGCGCTTTGAGGCGCATCGAGCCAAAGTGGCTCCTTGCCACAACGGCTCTCGATCTGCCGTGCGAGCTTGTCGGAAATGACGCGGCCCTTCTTGATCTGGCTCCACATGCTCGCGGAGATCTGCAGCTTCTCCGCGAACTTCGCCGCCAGGCCGAGCGGTTCCGCCCCATTGGACGCACGCTCCGCAACGAAGTCGCCGAAGAGGATCAGGACATTATTGCGACGAATGGCAGGCAGGGACATGCTTGGAGCGGCGGAGCAAAGCGTCCGTGTGAACGGACGTGGAGTGAGAAAAAAACACAACACCCAAAAAAAGTATTGCGTCGCGCAGTAAACCCAGTTTACATTACATCCATCGACGAAATTGATTCGTCCAGTTTCTTC
>NZ_JBFTPJ010000878.1:0-2496 GCF_056398445.1 Variovorax sp. 01T439_2 | reverse complement strand
GAGCATGCTCGACGGCCGCGCCAACACCGCGGCGCTGCTGGCCAGCGGCAGCGAGCACCCCGCCGCCGTCTGGGCCGCCGCCTACACGGAAGACGGACACACCGACTTCCATCTGCCGAGCCGCGTCGATCTGGTGCTGGCCCACGCCCACGCCCCGGAGCACTTCAGCAAGGACGACTGGTATTGGTCGAGCACGCAGGGCTCGCGCTACGACGCCTTCGGCCAGGACTTCGAGGGCGGCGACAGCTGCTGGGGCGTCAAGGGCATCGAGCACAGGGTTCGTGCTTGCCGCTGGATTCACTTGACCGCTTGAACCCTTCAGCCCTTCACCGGCGCTGAGCGCCGGTCCGCGAATTTTTTGGAACCATGGCCCTCTACACCGACCTCCCGATCTACAAGCACGGCTGCGACTTGCTTTCGCTGGCGCTCGACGTGCAAACCCAGATGCCGCGCATTTTCAAGCGCAGCCTGGGCGAGAAGATCCACGCTCTCTGCGTGGAGATGCTGGAGGCGATGGCCATGGCGAACGCCTGCCGCGGCGCCGAGCGGCTGCAGCAGCTCGACAACCTGCTGCGCCACCTGCGCGCCACCACGGCGATGCTTCGCGTCAGCCATGACAAGCGGCTGATTTCTTCCAAGCTCTGGGCCGCCTCCGTCGAATTGCTCGACGCCGTCGGCTCGCAGGCCGGCGGCTGGCGCAAGCAGACCCTCGGCACCCTTTCCGCAGCGCCTGCTGCATGACGGTCAAGGCCATCATGCCCGTGCGTTTTATGAATCCGGTCGGGCCGCTGGGCCACAAGCCCACCGCCATGCGCACCACGGAGACCGGCGAGCCGCAGCAGCAGCTCGCGCTCTGGTCCGGCGCAGTTTCCGAGCCGATCGGCGCAAGCCTTCGGCCCGGCGATGTAGATAGCCCGTCATCACGCAGAACTCGCGCAACAACGCCTTCGTCCAGGACTTCGAGAACGGCAACAGCAACTGGAACGACAAGGACAACGAGCACAGGGTTCGTGCTTGCCGCGGATTCATCCGCCTCCCTCGAGGGGGAGGCACCCTTTTCCATGGCCGACCTGGTGCAAGCCTGGTTGGACTGCCGGCGCCACAAGCGCCATAGCGCCAGCGCGCAGGCCTTCGAGGCGGACGCCGAGCGCAACCTCTGCGCGCTGCGCGCCGAGCTGCTGGCGGGCGCCTACCGGCCCGGCCGCAGCATCTGCTTCGTGGTCACCCGCCCGAAACTGCGCGAGGTGTGGGCCGCGGACTTCCGCGACCGCATCGTGCACCACCTGCTCTACAACCACATCGGCCCGCGCTTCGAGGCCGGTTTCATCCATGCGAGCTGCGCGTGCATCCGCGACCGCGGCACGCTGCATGCCGCCTCACTGCTCGCGCGCGACGTGCGCAGCGTCACACAGAACTGGAGCCGCCCGGCGYACTACCTGAAATGCGATCTGGCGAACTTCTTTGTCGCTATCGACAAGGCCACGCTGCGCGCCCAGCTCGCGCGCCGGGTGCACGAGCCGTTCTGGCTGGCACTCACCGACACCGTGCTGTTCCACGACCCGCGCACCGACCACGAGGTGCGCGGCCGCGCCGATCTGCTGGCGCGCGTGCCGGCGCACAAGAGCCTGTTCAACGCGCCCGACGACACCGGCCTGCCGATCGGCAACCTGTCGTCGCAGTTCTTTGCGAATGTGCACCTCGATGCGCTCGACCAGTACGCCAAGCACCAGCTGAAGGCCACGCGCTATGTGCGCTACGTCGACGACTTCATCCTGCTGCACGAGTCGCCGCAGTGGCTGCACCAGGCGCTGCAGCGCATCGACGCCTTCCTGCCCGCGCAGCTCGGCGCGCGCCTGAACCCGCGCAAGACCATCCTGCAGCCGGTCTCCCGCGGCATCGACTTCGTCGGCCATGTGATCCGGCCATGGAGCCACACCACGCGGCCGCGCACCGTGCGCACCGCCGTGCGGCGCATCGAGATGATGGCCAGCAGCGAGCTGTACGCGGCCGGCAACAGCTATCTCGGGCTGGTGCGCCAGGCCAGCCAGAGCCACCAGGACCAGGTCGCGATCGCGCGCGCGCTGCTGAAGCGCGGGCATGCGGTCGACGGCGGGTTGACCAAGATTTTCAGAAGGAAAGAAGCATGAGCAACGAACACCAGACGCCTTCGGGCCTCCCGGCCCTTCTTCAGGTCGTCAAAGAACTGCGCGCCCACGGCCGCATCGCGGATGACGAAGGCGAGATGACCAACCAGCTCGCCGACCTAGCGGCTTGGATCAACACTCGTGCGGCCGAGATCGCGCGAGCGAAAGAGAACTACAAGACCCTCGCGCACATCGTCCATGACCAGGTCGTCGCCAATCAATCCGCGTGGATCGAATGGCAGCACGGCAAAGGCGCCGAGGCCGCGATGACCTGGGTGCACAACGGCCTCGCGGGTCCGGGCCAGATCCCCGATGAGACCGAGCCCTACGGCAAGGAGCCGCAGGCCTGGTA
>NZ_JBFTPJ010000877.1:0-2499 GCF_056398445.1 Variovorax sp. 01T439_2 | reverse complement strand
GACCAGCAGCGAACCCGCGGCCACGTCCCAGGGATTGAGGCCCGTCTCGAAGAAGCCATCGGTGAAGCCGGCCGCCACGTAGGCCAGGTCGAGCGCCGCGGCGCCGGGGCGGCGCAGGCCCGCCATGCGCGGCATCATGTCGGCCATGATGGCCAGGTACTGCTTGAAGTTGTCGCCGCTGCGGAACGGAAAGCCCGTGGACACCAGGCATTCGCTGAGCCGGGTGCGCTTGGACACGCGGATGCGGCGCTCGTTCATGTAGGCGCCGCGGCCCTTGGTAGCGGTGAACAGGTCGTTGCGGCTCGGGTCGTAGATGACCGCCTGCTCGATCTTGCCGCGCACCGACAGCGCGATGGAAACGCAGTAGACCGGGAAGCCGTGGATGAAGTTGGTGGTGCCGTCGAGCGGATCGATGATCCAGACGTAGTCGGAATCCTTGGCGCCATGCTCGGTGCCCGATTCCTCGGCCAGGATGCCGTGCCCCGGATACGCGCCAAGCAGCGTTTCGATGATGACCTGCTCGCTGGCGTGGTCGACTTCGGTGACGAAGTCGTTGACCTGCTTTTGCGAGATGCGCACGGCCTCGACGTCGAGGGCGGCGCGGTTGATGATGGCGCCGGCGGCGCGTGCGGCCTTGACGGCCACATTGAGCATGGGATGCAGGTTGGGGGACGACATTCTGGATTGTGGGAAGAACGGTGGGATAGGTCCCCCTGGAGGCGACCCTGCGGTCCGGCGATGCGGGCGGCGAGAATCAAGCATTTTACCGGCTCCGCCGCCTCGTGTCTCCCAACCCCGCCATGCGCACCCGTTTCATCCTGATCCAGACCAGCCACGCCGGCAATGTGGGCGCCGCCGCCCGCGCCATGAAAACCATGGGTTTCGACGACCTGGTGCTGGTCGCGCCCCGGTGGGCCAACGTGCTGCGGCGCGAGGAAACCATCCAGCGCGCGAGCGGCGCGCTCGACGTGCTGACCAATGCCCGCATCGTCGAAACGCTCGACGAGGCGCTCGACGGCGTCACCCACCTGTGCGCCACCGCCATGATCCCGCGCGACTTCGGCCCGCCCACGCGCACGCCGCGCGAGCACCTGGAGCCGCTCGCCAAGCAGGGCGAGCAGCACGTGGCCTTCCTGTTCGGCTCCGAGCGCTTCGGCATGCGCAACGAAGACGTCTACCGCTGCAACGTGGCGCTCAGCATCCCGACCGATCCGAAGTTCGGCTCGCTCAACCTTGGGGCCGCGATCCAGGTGGTGGCCTACGAATGGCGGCTTGCGCTGGGCGGCTACGAGGTGCGCGATGCCACCGCGCCCATCGAGGCGGCCGATGCCAAGGCGGTGGCCGGCATGCTCGACCACTGGGAGCGTTCGCTGGTGGAGATCGGTTTTCTGGACCCGGCGGCGCCCAAGAAGCTGATGCCGCGGCTGCAGCAGCTGTTCAACCGCGCCCAGCCCACGCCGGAGGAGATCCACATCCTGCGCGGCATCGCCAAGGCCATGGCCGATGCGGCGCGCGGGCCGCGCAAGGGCTGACAAAACCCCATCGGCGATACGCGAAGACGGCCGGCCTTAGACTTCGCGGCCCTATCGATATAACGACAACAAAGGCTGCGATGTTCTCTCGATTGCGCGCCGACATCCGGTGCATCCTCGAACGCGACCCGGCCGCGCGCAGCGCCTGGGAAGTGATCACGGTCTATCCCGGCTTCCATGCCGTGGTGCTGCACCGCTGGGCGCACGCCTGTTGGACGCACGGCTTCAAGTGGCCGGCCCGCTTCATCGCGCACGTGGCGCGCGGGCTCACGGGCATCGAGATCCACCCGGCGGCGAAGATCGGCGAGCGGGTGTTCTTCGACCACGCAATGGGCGTGGTGGTGGGCGAGACCGCCGAGATCGGCGACGGCTGCACCATCTACCAGGGCGTGACGCTGGGCGGCACCTCGCTCTACAAGGGCACCAAGCGGCATCCGACGTTGGGCAAGAACGTGGTCGTGAGCGCGGGCGCCAAGGTGCTGGGCGGTTTCGTCGTCGGCGACGGTGCGAAGATCGGCAGCAACGCGGTGGTCATCAAGCCGGTGCCGGCGGGCGCCACGGCGGTGGGCATTCCCGCACGCATCATCCCGTCGAAGGCCGGCGAGAGCGCCGATGTGGCCGCGCCGCAGAAGTTCTCCGCCTACGGCATCACGCAGGAGGACGACCCGCTGAGCCAGGCGATGCGCGGGCTGATCGACAACGCCGCAGGCCAGGAGCACCAGATCGCGCTGCTGTGGCAGGCCATCGAGAAGCTGTCTGCGCATCCCGGCACCAAGGACTGCGTACCCTGCGACGCGGCGCGCGACGAGAGCTTCGAGGCGGAGAAGCTGACGCAGCTGATCGGGAAGTAAACCGGGGTTTCAGGGTGCCTTTGTTCGGGGCGCGTGCACAGGCCACCGGGTACTCCCCTCCGCGAATGTCCCCCGGCCTTCGGCCTCCTCCTTGATTTCGCTGCGGGGAGCACCCG
>NZ_JBFTPJ010000876.1:0-2502 GCF_056398445.1 Variovorax sp. 01T439_2 | reverse complement strand
GTGCAGCGCTTTCGCACCGACGGCTTCACGCGCCTGCCCTCGATGCGCGCGCTCGGCGAGCTGTGGATGCGCGATGCGATGCGCGCCACGCAGGCCGCAACGGCCGCCGGCCAGGTGCTTGCCGCCGAACTGCGCGCCTGCGGCGTCGACTTCAGCTTTGCGCCGGTGCTCGACCTCGATTACGGCGGCAGCAGCGTGATCGGCGACCGCAGCTTCCACCGCGACCCGCGCGTGGCGGCGCTGCTGGCCAAGAGCCTGATGCACGGCATGCTGCAGATGGGCATGCGCAACTGCGGCAAGCACTTTCCGGGGCACGGCTTCGTCACCGCCGATTCGCATGTGGAAATCCCGGTCGACCGGCGCAGCCTCAAGGCCATTCTGGCCGACGATGCGCGGCCCTACGACTGGCTCGCGGGCACGCTCACCGCAGTGATGCCGGCGCACGTGATCTATCCGAAGGTCGACAAGCGGCCCGCGGGCTTTTCTTCCAGGTGGCTGGAGGACATCCTGCGCAGCCGGCTCGGTTTCGATGGCGCCATCTTCAGCGATGACCTGAGCATGGAAGCAGGGCGCTACATCGGCGGCGAGCTGCTGAGCTATGCCGATGCCGCGCTGGCGGCACTCGACGCGGGCTGCGACCTGGCGATGCTGTGCAACCAGAGCATCGGCGATGGCCGCCCGCTCGACGAACTGCTCGACGGCTTTGCGGCCGCGGCCAGTGCAGGGCGCTGGCAGCCCGATGCGAACAGCGAGGCGCGCCGCCGGGCGCTGCTGCCGGAAACGCCGCCGCTCGGCTGGAACACGTTCGCCGATTCGGCGGGATATCGGCAGGCGAGGCAGGTGCTCGCGCAGGCCGGGCTTGCGGCGCCTCGGCAGGACGCCTGAGGGACGGCTACGGCGCGGTGCCCGGCGCCGGCAGCGAACTTGCCCACAGCCGCTCGCCGCCCGAATCCAGGTGCGTCAGGTACAGCCGGACATCGAATTCGAGCCGGTGGTAGTCCGGCTCCATGTGCTCGCAGAGCGCATAGAAGCTCTTGTCATGGTCGCGCTCCTTCATGTGCGCGAGCTCGTGGACCACGATCATGCGCAGCCATTCCAGCGGCACTTCCCTGAACAGGCTCGCCACCCGGATCTCGCGCTTGGTCTTGAGCTTGCTGCCCTGTACGCGCGAAACGGTGGTGTGGGTGCCGAGCGCATTGCGGATCACATGCAGCTTGCTGTCGAACGCCACCTTGGAAAGCGGCGGGGCCTTGCGCATGAAATCGCTCTTGAGCTCGCTCACGTAGTCGTAGAGCGCACGGTCCGTCTGCACCTCGTGAAGCGGGCCGGGATAGCGCTTGCGCAGCAGCGGCGCGAGCCCTTCGGTGGCGACCAGCTGCTGCACCTGCGCCAGCAGCGCGGGTGGGTAGCCTGCGAGATATTTCATTTCATGCCACCGGTCCCGCGCAGGCGAGCCCGGTTGCCACGCCGCCGAACAGGTCGCCCTCGACCAGGTTGACGCCCGCGAAGCTCCTGCGCAAGGCCTGCTGGAACGGCCGCAGCGCCGAGGAGCCGCCCGTCAGGTAGATGGCGTCGAGGTCGCCGCTGCGCAGGCCGGCGCGCTTGACGCAGGCATGCGCGCAGGCAACCACATTCTCGAGCAGCGGGGAAAGCTGCTGCGCCATGTCGGCGGGCGAGAGCGAGGCGGCCAGCCCCGGCTCGGCGCACGAGAGGTCGATGGCGGTGGCCGCATCGTTCACCGAGGCATCGATCTTCGCCTGCTCGACCTCGCTCGCAATGCGGTGGCCGTGGCGCTCTTCGAGCACCGTCATCAGCCGGTCGTGCAGCCGCGTGTCGCTGTAGCTCGTGCGCAGGTCCTTGGCCTGCCGCACCGCCTTGGCCGCATAGAGCCAGTTGATCAGGTGCCAGGACGAAAGCTCGAAGAACACCTTGCTCGGCACTTCGCGCCCCTGCGCGCCCGTGTGGCGAAAGCCGAATTCCGGCATGACGCGGTCCAGGTTCAGGCGCTGGTCGAAGTCGGTGCCGCCGATGTGCACGCCGCTGGTGGCCAGCACGTCGCTGCCGCGGTCTTCGCGCGCGGCGCGCTCCGGGCCGACGCGCACGACGGTGAAGTCGGAGGTGCCGCCGCCGACGTCGACGATCAGCACCAGCGATTCCTTCGCAACGCGCTGTTCGTAGTCGAAGGCCGCGGCAATCGGCTCGAGCTGAAAGGCGATGTCGCGGAACCCGGCTGCTCGGGCCGCGTGGCGCAGGCTTTCTTCCGCGCGCTCATCCCGTTTGGAATCGTCGTCGACGAAGTGCACGGGCCGGCCGATGACGACGCGCTCCGGCACCCGGCCCAGCTCGCGGCCCGCCCGCACGGCGAGTTCGCGCAGGAAGCGCGCGATGATGTCCTCGAAGCTCACGAGGCCGTCGTAGATGGCCGTTTTCTCCTGCATCAGCGCGCTGCCGAGCAGGCTCTTGAGCGAGCGCATCAGGCGGCCTTCGACGCCCGCCAAGTAG
>NZ_JBFTPJ010000875.1:0-2503 GCF_056398445.1 Variovorax sp. 01T439_2 | reverse complement strand
GCCTCGCGCAGTTCGCGCAGCAGCAGCAGGCCGACGTCGTCGTTCTGGATCAGGTAGTACTGCACGTCGAGCGACTTCTCGGCATGCCGCGCAAGGGAAATGCGCGCGTCGAAGGCAAAGGCCGCCTCGGGCAGCAGCCGAAAGCCCGACAGCGATTCGGACTCCTGCGGCGCGCGCTGCCGCGCCAGCTGGCCGAGCGCAGTGTCCGCGACGTCGGTGATGGCCATGGCCGGCGCGCGAGGCTGCGGCGGCGGCAGGCCCGCACAGCCCGCCAGCCACGCCAGCGCCACGGCGGCCCAGACAAGGGCCGCGAGCCTGCGGATCGGGGAAGAGGCTGCCATGGCCCGCACTGTAGCCCGCGGGGCGGGCTCTGGCACAGCCCTATGATCGCCCTCACAAAAAAAGGAAAAAGGACACGCGTGCTCAACGGCTTGTGGCTGGGTTTCTTCGGGGTGGCGATGCTGGCGGCGCTCGGGCGCTGGCTGGTGGGCGGCGATGCGGCGGTCTTCGCGGCCATCGTCGAAAGCCTGTTCGCGATGGCGCGGCTCGCGGTCGAGGTGATGGTGCTGCTGTTCGGCACGCTCACGCTGTGGCTCGGCTTCCTGCGCATCGCGGAGGCCGCGGGGCTGGTGGGCTGGCTCGCGCGCCTGCTCGGCCCGCTCTTCAGGCGGCTCATGCCGGGCGTGCCCGCGGGACATCCGGCGCTGGGGCTCATCACGATGAACTTCGCGGCCAATGCGCTCGGGCTCGACAACGCGGCCACGCCCATCGGCCTCAAGGCCATGCGCGAGCTGCAGCGGCTCAACCCCGACCCGGTCACGGCCACCAACGCGCAGATCCTGTTCCTGGTGCTCAACGCGTCTTCGCTCACGCTGCTGCCCGTGACGATCTTCATGTACCGCGCGCAGCAGGGCGCGAGCGATCCGACGATGGTGTTCCTGCCGATCCTGCTGGCCACCAGCGCATCGACGCTGGTGGGCCTGCTCGCCGTGGCCGTGGCGCAGCGCCTGCGGCTGTGGGACCCGGTGGTGCTGGCCTACCTGGTGCCGGCCGCGCTGCTGCTGGGCGGCTTCATGGCGCTCTTGGGCACGCTCTCGGCGGCGGCGATTGCGTCGCTCTCATCGCTCATGGGCAACCTTGTGCTGTTCGGCGTGATCATCGTGTTCCTGCTGGCCGGCGCGATCCGGCGCATCAAGGTGTACGAATGTTTTATTGAGGGCGCGAAGGAAGGCTTCGACATCGCGAAGAACCTGCTGCCCTACCTGGTGGCAATGCTGTGCGCGGTCGGCGTGCTGCGCGCCTCGGGTGCGCTGGATTTCGTGCTCGGCGGCCTGCGCTGGCTGGTGAGCGCGGGCGGCTGGGATGCGCGCTTTGTCGACGCCATGCCCACCGCGCTGGTCAAGCCCTTCTCGGGCAGCGCCGCGCGCGCGATGCTGATCGAGACCATGAAGAGCCAGGGCGTGGACAGCTTCCCCGCGCTGGTGGCGGCCACCATCCAGGGCAGCACCGAAACCACCTTCTACGTGCTGGCGGTGTACTTCGGCGCGGTCGGCATCCAGCGCGCGCGGCATGCGGTTTCTTGCGCGCTCGCGGCCGAGCTGGCGGGCGTGGTGGCGGCGATTGCGGTGTGCTACTGGTTCTTCGGCTGAGCGCCGCGAAACCGGCCCTCGCGGGCGGGGCGATGCCACCCGGCCGAGCAGCGCGCCGTGCGCTGAGCCAAAATGGTCCTCCGCCGCCTAACGCACAGCCTCTTCCGTGACCACCTCCCGCCGGGCCAAGCCCCCTACTTTTTCGCCCGCAGAATTCCGCGAAGCGCTCGGCATGTTCGCCACCGGCGTGACCATCGTCACCGCGCGCTCGGCCGAGGGCACGCTGGTCGGCCTCACGGCCAACTCGTTCAATTCGGTGTCGCTCGCGCCGCCGCTGGTGCTGTGGAGCCTGGCGCGCGCGGCCGGTTCGATGCCGGCGCTCAGCACCGGCTCGCACTACGCCATCAACATCCTGGCCGCCAACCAGAAGGGGCTGGCCGAGCGCTTCGCCACCAAGAACATCGACCGCTGGGCCGACGTGGCCTTCACCGAAGGCCTGGGCGGCGCGCCGGTGCTGGCCGGTGCGGCCGCGAGCTTCGAGTGCTTCAACCGCAGCCGCTACGACGAAGGCGACCACGTGATCTTCGTGGGCGAGGTGGAGCGCTGCACCCACAATGCCGGCGCCTCGCCGCTGCTGTTCCACGGCGGGCGCTTCTACACGGAACATCCCTTGTGAGCCGCGGCGCCGCGTTCATGTGCATGTCGCTGCTGCTGGCTGCGCAGAACGTGGCGGCGCAGGAGCCGGCCGCACCGCTCAAGCAGAACTGGTTCGACGATCCCTTCTTCCAGGTTTCCGCCGGCCTGCCCGCCTGCGCCATGCCCGAAGGCCCGTTCTACACCGCCGAGGAGCGCCGCGCCCAGACCCATTCGCGGCTGGAGCGCGGCACCAGCTGCTGGCTTGCCGGCCAATGCAC
>NZ_JBFTPJ010000874.1:0-2507 GCF_056398445.1 Variovorax sp. 01T439_2 | reverse complement strand
GCGACACGCTGGTCGACTACAACCGCAAGCGCACCGTGCTCAGCATCGGCCTGAGCCTGGTGGACTTCTGACTTTTCCAGGCCACACCATGACCCACGACCTGCCTTCCGTCGACGCCACGCAGCGCGAGATCATCGCGGCGCTGCACGTCGCGCCCGTCTTCGACGCCGCCGCGGAAATCGAGCGGCGCACCGCCTTTCTCGCGGACTACCTGCGGGGCACCGGCCTCAGGGCGCTGGTGCTGGGCATCAGCGGCGGCGTCGATTCGCTGACGGCCGGCTGCCTCGCGCAGCGCGCCGTCGAGAAGCTGCGCGCCGAGGGCTACGGCGCCACCTTCATCGCGATGCGCCTGCCCTACGGCGTGCAGAAGGACGAGCACGAGGCGCAGGCCTCGCTCGCGGTGATCCGGCCCGACCGCATCCTGACCGTCGACATCCGCCCCGCGGCCGACGGCATGCTCGCGGCGCTCAAGAAGGGCGACCTGGCCTTCCGCGATGCGGCGCATGAAGACTTCGTGCTCGGCAACATCAAGGCGCGCCAGCGCATGATCGCGCAGTTCGCGGTGGCCGGTGCGCACGACGGCATCGTCATCGGCACCGACCATGCGGCCGAGGCGCTGATGGGCTTCTTCACCAAGTTCGGCGACGGCGCGGCCGACGTGACGCCGCTCAGCGGCCTCAACAAGCGCCGCGTGCGCGCCCTCGCGCAGCGGCTCGGCGCCCCCGACGCGCTGGTGTTCAAGGTGCCCACGGCGGACCTCGAATCGCTGGTGCCGGGCAAGCCCGACGAAGACGCCTTCGGCGTGAGCTACGAACAGATCGACGATTTCCTCGAAGGCAAGCCGGTGGCCGCCGCGGCGCGCGAGATCATTCTTGCCACGCATCGCAAGAGCGCCCACAAGCGCGCGCTGCCGGTGGAGCCGCCGCACCCGGCCTAGCTTTCCAGGCCGGCTCTGCGGGGCCCCACGCGGGTTCTACGCGGCCTTGAACCGAGGCGGCTCCAGCAACCGTTCGAGCAGCGCCGAGAGCTTGTCGACATCGACCGGCTTCGTCAGGTGGGCCCGGAAGCCGGCCTCCAGGCTGGTTTCCCTGTCGCTGGCCTGACCGTAGCCGGTGACGGCAATCAGCGGCGGCGGGTTGACCATCTCGGCGCGCACGCGGCGGGCGACTTCATGGCCGCTCAGGTCGGGCAGGCCGATGTCCAGCAGCACCACGTCCGGGTCCTGCGCCTTCACCGCCTCGATGGCAGCCAGCCCGCCA
Source organism: Variovorax sp. 01T439_2 (assembly GCF_056398445.1). NCBI lineage: Bacteria > Pseudomonadati > Pseudomonadota > Betaproteobacteria > Burkholderiales > Comamonadaceae > Variovorax > Variovorax sp. 01T439_2. The sequence goes on along the minus strand of NZ_JBFTPJ010000874.1, from coordinate 1,248 downwards.
TGCACGACGCTGGATTTGTAGCCCAGCGCCTCCAGCAGCATCGCCATGGTCTCGGCGGCGTCCACGTTGTCGTCCACCACCAGCACGCGCTGCTCGCCCACCGGCCGCGGCTGCGCCTCGAGCATGGCGACCGGCGCCTGGGTGGTCGGGAACTGCACCACGAATTCGCTGCCCTCGCCCGGCCGGCCGGTGCTGAACGCGCTGACGCGCCCGCCGTGCAGCGTGGTGAGCTGCTGCACGAGGCTGAGCCCCAGGCCGAGGCCGCCCTGCGTCCTGGCCAGGTTCTGCTCGCCCTGCACGAACAGGTCGAAGATCCGCTGCAGGTCCTGCGGCGGTATGCCGGGCCCGTCGTCGCGCACGCTGATGTCCGCATCCGCTGCGGTCCGCGAGAGCGACACGTGGATGTTGCCGCCGTTCCCGGTGAACTTGGCGGCGTTGTGGACCAGGTTGCTGACGATCTGGATGACGCGCGCACTGTCTCCGGCGATCCAGGGGTCGGCGTCCTGCGTCTGCAGGTGCAGGGTCTGCGACTTGCCGTCGATCAGCGGGCGCACCGCCTCGATGGCCTCGGCGATGGCATCGCGCAGGCGAACCGGCTTGTTCTCGAGCTGGATCTTGCCGCTGGTGATGCGGCCGACGTCGAGCAGGTCGTCCACCARCCGGGTGATCTGGCGCAGCTGCCGGCCGATGATGTCGCGGGTGTGCACGAGCGCGGCCGACTCCGCCTTCTCCCGCTTGAGGAGCTCGAGCGCGTTGGAGATCGGCGCCAGCGGATTGCGCAGTTCGTGCCCCAGCATCGCAAGGAAGTTCGTCACGCGGCGCCCCTCGTCCTCGAGCGCGGTCACGCGGCGGCGCTCCGTGAGGTCGCGCGTGACCTTGGCAAAGCCGCGGTGCCTGCCGGTGGCATCGTGCAGCGCGGTGATCACCACGCTGGCCCAGAACCGGCTGCCGTCCTTGCGGATGCGCCAGCCCTCGTCCTCGAAGCGGCCGTCGCGCAGCGCGTTGCGCAGCGCCTGCTGGGGCCAGCCGGTGGCGGCGACCTCCGGCGGATAGAACCTGGAGAAGTGCTGCCCGATGATCTCCGAGGCCTCGTAGCCCTTGTTCTTCTGCGCGCCGAGATTCCAGCTCACGACGTGGCCGCCCGGGTCGAGCATGAAGATCGCATAGTCCTTCACGCCCTCGACCAAGAGACGGAAGCGCTCCTCGCTCATGCGCAGCATCTCGTCCTGGCGGCGGATCTCGCTGCGG
>NZ_JBFTPJ010000873.1:0-2507 GCF_056398445.1 Variovorax sp. 01T439_2 | reverse complement strand
GACCACGCTGGCGCTGGCGCAGAGCCTGTACGAGCGCCACAAGGCGCTGACCTATCCGCGGACCGACTCGCGCGCACTGCCCGAGGACTACCTGCCGGTGGTCAAGGACACCATGAAGATGCTCGCCGAGAGCGGCATGAAGCACCTCGCACCCTTCGCGCAGCAGGCGGTCGACGGCAGCTACGTGAAGCCGAACAAGCGCATCTTCGACAACGCCAAGGTGTCGGATCACTTCGCGATCATTCCCACGCTGCAGGCGCCGAGCGGCCTTTCGGACGCCGAGCAGAAGCTCTACGACTTCGTGGTGCGCCGCTTCATGTCGGTGTTCTTCCCGAGCGCCGAGTTCCAGGTGACCACGCGCATCAGCACGGTGGAAACCGGCGGCAAAAAATACCCGTTCCGCAGCGACGGCAAGGTGCTGGTCAAGCCGGGCTGGCTCGCGATCTGGGGCAAGGAAGCCATCAACGACGACGACGAGAAGGACGGCAAGAACCTGGTGGTGGTGAAGCCCGGCGAAACGGTGAAGACCGAATCGGCCGACCTGAAGGCGCTGAAGACCCGGCCGCCCGCGCGCTATTCGGAAGCCACGCTGCTGGGCGCGATGGAAGGCGCCGGCAAGACCATCGACGACGACGAGCTGCGCGAGGCCATGCAGGAAAAAGGCCTGGGCACGCCAGCCACGCGCGCGGCCACCATCGAAGGCCTGATCACCGAGAAATACATGCTGCGCGAAGGCCGCGAGCTGATCCCCACGGCCAAGGCCTTCCAGCTCATGACGCTGCTGCGCGGCCTGGGCGTGGAAGAACTCTCCAAGGCCGAGCTCACGGGCGAGTGGGAATACAAGCTCGCGCAGATGGAGAAGGGCGCGCTGAGCCGCGACGCCTTCATGCGCGAGATCGCCGAGATGACGCAGCACATCGTCAAGAAGGCCAAGGAATACGACCGCGACACCGTGCCGGGCGACTACGCCACGCTGTCGACCCCATGCCCCAACTGCGGCGGCGTGGTGAAGGAAAACTACCGCCGCTACAGCTGCACCGGCAAGGCCGGGCAGGAGCCCTGCGGCTTCTCGTTCGGCAAGTCGCCGGCGGGGCGCACCTTCGAGGTGGCCGAGGCGGAAGTGCTGCTGCGCGACAAGCACATCGGCCCGCTGGAGGGCTTCCGCTCCAAGGCGGGCTGGCCCTTCACCTCCGAGATCGTCCTCAAGTACGACGAAGAGGCGAAGAACTGGAAGCTGGAATTCGACTTCGGCGACGACAAGAACGCCGACACCGGCGAGATCGTCGATTTCAGCGAGCAGGACACGGTGGGCCCGTGCCCGATCTGCGGCGCGCCGGTGTTCGAGCACGGCAGCAACTACGTCTGCGAGAAGTCGGTGCCCACCACTGCGCAGCCGACCCCCAGCTGCACCTTCAAGACCGGCAAGATCATCCTGCAGCAGCCGGTGGAGCGCGCGCAGATGGAAAAGCTGCTGGCCACGGGCAAGACCGACCTGCTCGACAAGTTCGTGAGCATGCGCACGCGCCGCGCCTTCAAGGCCTTCCTGACCTGGAACGCCGAGGAGGGCAAGGTGACCTTCGAATTCGCGCCGCGCGAAGGCGGCAGCAAGTTCCCGCCGCGCAAGACCTTCGGCAAGGCCGCGCCGGCGGGCAAGACCGCGGCGGCCAAGAAGGTGGCGGCCAAGAAGACGCCCGCCGCCAAGAAGGCACCGGCCGCAAAGAAGGCTGCCGCGCCGCGCAAGCCGGGCGCGGGCCTCAAGCCCAGCGACTCGCTGGCCGCGGTGATCGGCGCCGAACCGRTGGCGCGCACCGAGGTCATCAAGAAGCTCTGGGACTACATCAAGGCCAACGGCCTGCAGGACGCGGCCAACAAGCGCGCGATCAATGCCGACGCCAAGCTCAAGCCGGTGTTCGGCAAGGACCAGGTGACGATGTTCGAGCTCGCGGGCATCGTGGGCAAGCACCTGTCGGCGCCATGAAGACCACCATGCAGCGCAGACACTTCGCCGTCGCGCTCGCCGCGGCCTGCACGTTGGCCGTCGGCGCGGCGCAGGCGGCCGCCTGGCCCGACAAGCCCGTGAAGCTGGTGGTGCCGTTCCCGCCCGGGCAGGCCACCGACATCTTCGCGCGCGCGCTCGCCGAGCAGCTCGGCAAGCGGCTGGGCCAGCCGGTGATCGTCGACAACAAGGCCGGCGCCGGCAGCAACATCGGCACCGAATTCGTGGTGCGCTCGCCGGCCGACGGCTACACGCTGGTGGTGGCGGGCAGCGCGATGGCCGTGAACCAGACGCTCTACGCCAAGCCCGGCTTCGACCCGCGCAAGGACCTGGTGGGCATCTCGCTGATTGCCACGGTGCCGCTGGTGTTCCTGGCCACGCCCGAGAGCGGCATCCGCAGCATGGCCGACCTGGCCGCGCGCGCCAAGGCCGAACCGGGCCGGCTGAGCTACGCGAGCGCCGGCATCGGCGGCACGCAGCACCTGTCGGCGCCATGAAGACCACCATGCAG
>NZ_JBFTPJ010000872.1:0-2509 GCF_056398445.1 Variovorax sp. 01T439_2 | reverse complement strand
ATGCAGGTCCACGCCCTTGATCTGTTCGCGGTCGGCATGCAGCGCATGGTGCACGCGCCAGTCGCGCACCTCGAACACCGTCTCGCCGATCTTCGGATCGCGCTGCGGATAGCGGTGCGCCATGTCGCGCCCGACCATGCCGCGGATGATGCGGTCCTCGCTGATCGGCTGGCCGCGGCAGTCCATGGTCTCCACCGTGGCGCCGTCGCGCAGCACGGTGATGGAGTCGGCCACCTTGGCAATCTCGTTGAGCTTGTGCGAGATCAGGATCGACGCGATGCCCTGGCGCTTGAGCTCCAGCAGCAGCATCAGCAGCGCGTCGCTGTCGTTCTCGTTGAGGCTGGCCGTGGGCTCGTCGAGGATCAGCAGCTTGACCTCCTTGGCCAGTGCTTTCGCAATCTCCACCAGCTGCTGCTKGCCCACGCCCAGGTCGGTCACGAGCGTGGTGGGCGGCTCCTTGAGGCCCACCTTGGCAAGCAGCTCGCGCGTCTTCGCATAGGCGGCGAACCAGTCGATCACGCCGCCGCGCGCAATTTCGTTGCCAAGGAAGATGTTCTCGGCAATGGACAGGAGCGGCACCAGCGCCAGCTCCTGGTGGATGATGATGATGCCGAGCTTCTCGCTGTCGGCAATGCCCTTGAAGCGGCGCAGCTCGCCCTCGAAGTGGATCTCCCCGGTGTACGAGTCGCACGGGTAGACGCCGCTCAGCACCTTCATGAGCGTCGACTTGCCCGCGCCGTTCTCGCCGACCACCGCGTGGATCTCGCCCGCGCGCACCGCCAGGTTGACATCGCTGAGYGCCTTCACGCCCGGAAATGTCTTGGTGATGCCGCGCATCTCGAGGATGCTGCGGCTGTCCGCTGCTGCTGCTGCTGCTGCCATTCCAACGCTCACTTGACCTGGCTTTCCTTGTAGTAGCCGCTGTCGACCAGCACCTGCTTCCAGTTGCCGCCGTCCACGCTCACGGGCTTGAGCAGGTAGGAAGGCACCACCTTGATGCCGTTGTTGTAGGTCTTGGTGTCGTTCACCTCGGGCGTCTTGCCCGACAGCATGGCGTCGACCATGGCCACCGTGACCTTGGCCAGCTCGCGCGTGTCCTTGAACACGGTCGAGGTCTGCTCCTTGCGCAGGATCGACTTGACCGACGGAATCTCCGCGTCCTGGCCCGAGACGACGGGCATCGGCTGCGATGCCGAGCCGTAGCCCACGCCCTTGAGCGACGAGAGAATGCCGATCGACAGCCCGTCGTACGGCGACAGCACCGCATCGACGCGGTCCTTGCTGTAGTAGGCCGACAGCAGGTTGTCCATGCGCGCCTGCGCCACCGCGCCGTCCCAGCGCAGCGTGCCGACCTTGTCCATGCCCATCTGCTTGCTGCGAACCACCAGCTTGCCGCTCTTGATGTACGGCTCCAGCACCGACATCGCGCCGTTGTAGAAGAAGAAGGCGTTGTTGTCGTCGGGCGAGCCGCCGAACAGCTCGATGTTGAACGGGCCCTTGCCGCTCTTCAGGCCGAGCGCCGACTCGATCGACTGCGCCTGCAGCACGCCGACCTGGAAGTTGTCGAAGGTGGCGTAGTAGTCGACGTTCTTCGAGCCCTTGATGAGCCGGTCGTAGGCAATGACCTTCACGCCCTTGTCGGCCGCCTTCTGCAGCACGTCGGACAGCGTGGTGCCGTCGATGGCCGCGATGACCAGCACCTTGGAGCCCTTGGTCACCATGTTCTCGATCTGCGCGAGCTGGTTCGGGATGTCGTCGTCGGCGTACTGCAGGTCGGTCTTGTAGCCCTTCTCCTTGAAGTACTTGACCATGTTGGCGCCATCGGCGATCCAGCGCGCCGACGACTTGGTCGGCATCGAGATGGCGATCGGGCCCTTGTCCTGCGCATGCGCGAGCGGCGCGATGCCGGCGATGGCCAGTGCGATGCCTGCGAGCGAGGCCTTGAGGAAGTTGCGTTTCATGATTCGATCCGTTTTTTCAATAATTACTGTCTTTTCCAGGGACACCGCGGAACCGGCTTCGCCGGGCCGCTGGTGTCGCCCCCGGTGAGGGGGTTGGCGTAGCGACACGAAGTGCGCGAAGACTGGGGGAGTTCAATATTTTCGGTTGGGGAATTCCTTGGCGGCGACTTCCATCGGGAAGATCGTCTCTTCGGTCACGATGCGCTTGGGCAGCTGCTTGCCGGCCTTGATGTCCTTCACGGCGCTCATCAGCTGGGGGCCGAGCAGCGGGCTGCATTTGACCGACACGTTGAGCTTGCCGGCGATCATGGCTTCGAAGGCGCCCTTGACGGCATCGATCGAGATGATCGTGATGTCCTTGGCCGGCTTCAGGCCCGCTTCCTCGATGGCCTGGATGGCGCCAATGGCCATGTCGTCGTTGTGCGCGTAGAGCACGTTGATCTTCTTGCCATCGGCCTTCAGGAAGGCTTCCATCACTTCCTTGCCCTTGGCGCGCGTGAAGTCGCCGGTCTGCGAGCGCAGGATCTTGAACTTGGGGTCGGCCTTGA
>NZ_JBFTPJ010000871.1:0-2511 GCF_056398445.1 Variovorax sp. 01T439_2 | reverse complement strand
GCTCAAGGCCTGCGAGGACGCGGGCATCACGGCCTTCGTGCCCAAGCCCATGACCTCGGGCGCCAAGGCTGCGGGTCGCTTCGACAAGAGCGACTTCATCTACATCGCGAAGGACGATGAGTACCAGTGCCCAGCGGGCGAGCAGGCCATTTACCGGTTCAGCACGCTGGAGAAGAACGGGCTCAACGCCCATGTCTACTGGACCAGCGCCTGCCCCACATGCGCGATCAAAGACCAATGCACGACAGGCGACTTCCGACGCATCCGCCGATGGGAACATGAAGAAGTACTCGAGCGTGTGCAGCAGCGCCTGGACAAGAAGCCCAAGGCCATGACCTTGCGACGGCGCACCGTGGAGCATGTCTTCGGGACGTTGAAGCACTGGATGGGCTCGACGCACTTCCTGACGAAGACGCTGGCGCATGTGGGCACCGAGATGAGCCTGCATGTGCTGGCTTACAACCTCAAGCGAGTGATCGCCATCCTGGGAATGAGAAGAATGATGAAGGCGGTGCGGCTGGTGGGGCCATGAGCCTCTTTACGGCGCTTCAACGGGTGCAGAGGGCCGCTGGGCTTCAAATCCATTCGTGCCCGCCTACGACTGGATGGCCTGCGAGGCTGGCGGCTGCCCTCGTGACGCGGATGCTCGGCATACTGGAGCGCCGAGAGCGTTTCCACACAACCTCGGCCAAGAGCGGACCTCTGTCGCAGCGGCGAAGATCCGAGTAGCTCCATTCATCTTGGACGATCGTAATTCGGCTATGTGTGAACGCGAACCGCGACAGTTAAACGTACAACAGCAAAACGCCAGCGTCGAGCGTTCGCTGCGCGCAGAAGCAAGCTACTGGAGGCGGCACGGCGTGCCGCCGGCGTTGGCTAGTGTGGGAGTTGAGCGGGGCATCCAATGGGAAAGATCGATCGTCGTTGAACTTGGCATTGACTTCCCGGGCATGCCCAGCATATTCGGTCGGCTAGTAACGCAAGACCAGCGCTTCATTGCATTTGAGATCGACACGACTGATGAGATACGAGTGGAGCAGTGGGAGGACATAACGAGCGCCCAAAATTTCAACGAGCACAATCGAGGCACAGGCGTTGGACGCGGAGCACTGGCTCTCAGGGTTTTGCGTGAACTGAGTGCGTAGTTGCTATTCATGCTGTCGCTGAGTGCAAGCGCTTTCACCGGTGCGACTGAAGCCAACCAGGAACCGACGTTCGCGCCCGTGGCAAGATCGTGCTGATCGGCCCCGAGCCCTCGGTACTGTCCAGCTAAAAAGGCAAGCTCGCTGCACGCATCGATTTCTTTGCCGTCCAGTTGAATGATGACCCTCTCCCCGTGACGAATTCAATTCCGTATTACGCCAAGAACTACGATGTGTTCGTACTGCTTGGTGCACCGAGCTTGTTGCCTTGGCAATGGCAGGTATGGGTGAAGATCGAGCAGTTGCTCGCGCCATTTGTCCGCTCAGACCGCGGAAAGCCGACGGTCCGTTCAAGCCAAACCTCGGGTTTGGGGAAAGAGTATCGATCGGTCGCCTTCGGAAAGATGGGTTGGGATTTGAAGTCACATGCACGTTGGGCGCACGGTTCGCCCTCCAACGCCCTCGAGTCGAATTCTTGGAGGTTCCTTGGAACGGAAGCATGGGCGCCATCATGGACGGTATGCGAGAAAGAACATGAGGCGCCGGACTTCTACTTGCATCTACTTTCGGCGCCTAACGTCCAACATGGAGGCGCATCTCAGTTCGGCTCCATGTTGGTAGTCGCATTGGCAGCTTCTGCCTCTGAAATGCGCCGGGGGGAGCTCCGCGCCGCAATGACCGCCGTTGCAACGCTGCTCGAGAGCCCTCTCGTGGTTTGTAAGCACCGTGCCTGGGGTATCGCGTCAGGCACTGCGGGCGGCTTTCGGGATGCCATTCAGGATTTCGGCGTCGGGCGCGGATTGTTCAGGGAAGAAGACCCTCACGCGCAGCCGATCAGCCTCGAAACCTTTTCTGAAGCGTGGAGCTCGCTTCAAGTTTAAACAACGATGCAGGCCCAGCGACCGGGCCGCTGATTTGGCGTAGGCCCTTGTGCAGGGCTGCTGCAGAGGAATCTGTACCTCCGGTTCGGCCTCCTTTTCGCCGCTAACCTGTGCGGCTACAGTCGGCCTATCGACAATGTTTCAAAATCTGATCGGTGACGTTGTCTGTATGGAGGCGGGGCGACATCCCCGAAGAGAGGTTGTAGATGAAGTTAAAGTGGATATTTTTGGCTCTGCCCATTTTTCTTGTTGCTTGCGCTGCGCCGAGCGGCAAGCCTAAGCCCCAGTCGTGGGTGTCAGATTCAAAGAACGGAGAGTTGGTCATCTATCGGCCCGGATCGTTCGTATTCGGAGCTCGGAATGTCTACTTCTATGTAGATGGCGTTGAAGTTGCAAGTCTAGGATCAGGAACATATTCGCTGATAAAGCTTCCTCCCGGAGCTTATCGTCTTTCTCAAAAGTGGGACTGGGACATGATGATCAAAGAC
>NZ_JBFTPJ010000870.1:0-2513 GCF_056398445.1 Variovorax sp. 01T439_2 | reverse complement strand
GAACGTGTCCTATGCCGTCAACGTGCTGTCCATCGCGCGCGACGGTTCGCTCAAGAATGCGCGCATCTTCGAGTTCGACGCCAACGGCTATGTGCGCAAGCAGCTCGTCGCGTCCTCGGCACGCATCTTCGACGACCACTGGCAGCTGTCGGACGTCGAACTGCAGGACTACGAAACGCGCATCTCGGCAGAAAAGGCCCGCATCGTGACCACCAAGGTGCCGCAGCTCGACTGGCCGACCACGCTGACCAGCGAAATGGTGTCGGTGGCGCTGCTGCGGCCCGACCGAATGGGCACGCTGGACCTGTTCGACTACATCCGGCACCTGGAGGCCAACGGCCAGACCGCGCAGCGCTACGAGATCCAGTTCTGGCGCAAGGTCTTCTACCCGCTCTCATGCCTGGTGATGGTGGTGCTCGCCCTGCCCTTCGCCTACCTGCACTTCCGCCAGGCCGGCATCACCACCTACGTGTTCGGCGGCGTGATGATCGGCATCAGCTTCTTCCTGCTGAACAACGTCTTCGGCTATCTCGGCAACCTGAGCAACTGGTCGCCATGGCTGACGGCGGCGGCGCCCGGGCTCATCTATTCGGTGATGTCGCTGGCTGCCTTCAGCTGGCTGGTGCTTCGAAGGTAGCGAAAGATGGCCACGGGGAATGCAAGGGGCATCGTGCTGCTGGCCCATGGTTCGCGCGACGAACGCTGGCGCGAGCCCATCGAGGCGGTGGCCGCACGCGTGACGGCGCTCGACCCGCAGGCCCGCGTGGCCTGCGCCTACATGGAGCTTGCGGCGCCCGACCTGCGCACCGCGGCCGCGGCCCTGATTGCCAGCGGCGCCAGGAGACTTCGGGTGGTTCCGCTCTTCCTCGGCATGGGCAAGCATGCCCGCGAAGACCTGCCGCTGCAGGTGGATGCGCTGCGCCAGACCTGGCCGCAGGTCGACTTCCAGCTGGCCGGCATCGTTGGCGAAGAGCCCGAGCTGGTCGATCTGCTGGCCAGAATTGCAAGCAAATCTTGAACTTGCAGCAATTTCCATAGACTCCGAAGGCATAATGAATTCCGCAATAAGACGGAATTTGATATGAATCTGCACCAGTTCAAGTTTGTTCAGGAAGCCGTGCGGCGCAACCTGAACCTGACGGAGGCGGCGAAGGCGCTGCACACCTCGCAGCCGGGCGTGTCCAAGGCGATCATCGAGCTCGAGGAAGAGCTCGGCGTCGAGATCTTCGCGCGCCATGGCAAGCGCCTGAAGCGGGTCACCGAGCCGGGCCAGCACGTGATCGCGAGCATCGAATTGATCATGCGCGAAGTCGGCAACCTCAAGCGCATCGGCGAGCAGTTCAGCGCGCAGGACAGCGGCACGCTCTCGATCGCCACCACCCACACCCAGGCGCGCTACGTGCTGCCGGTGCCGGTGGCCAAGCTGCGCGAGGCCTACCCCAAGGTCAACGTGAGCCTGCACCAGGGCTCGCCCGACCAGGTGGCGCGCATGGTGATCGACGAGATCGCCGAAGTGGGCATTGCCACCGAGTCGCTCTCGGACTACACCGAGCTCGTGACCCTGCCCTGCTACGAATGGCAGCACGTGCTGGTGCTGCCCAAGGACCATCCGCTGGCGGCCAAGGAGCGCATCTCGCTCGAAGACCTGGCGCACGAGCCCATCATCACCTACCACCCGTCGTTCACCGGCCGCACGCGCATCGACCATGCCTTTGCGCAGAAGAAGCTCACGCCGCGCATCGCGCTCGAAGCGATCGACTCCGACGTGATCAAGACCTACGTGCGCCTGGGCCTTGGCGTGGGCATCGTGGCCGAGATGGCGGTGCGCGACGAATCGAACGCCGATCTCGTGGTGCGCCCCATGGGCCATGTGTTCGGCCAGAACATCGCGCGCGTGGCCTTCAAGCGCAGCGCCTACCTGCGCAACTTCGTCTTCAAGTTTGCCGAGCTGCTGTCCGACCGTCTCGACCGCAATCTGATTGCCAAGGCCCTGAGCGGCCACCAGCAAGACTACGAACTTTGATCCAGACCCCGATTCCGAATCCGATTCCGAGCACCACCATGAGCGCCCTTTCCTCCTCCCCCCGCACCCCGGAGATCGCCACCAAGCTGCCCGCCGTGGGCACCACCATCTTCACCGTGATGTCCGCGCTCGCGGCAGAGAAGAACGCGGTGAACCTCGGCCAGGGCTTCCCCGATTTCAACTGCGACCCGAAGCTGCTCGAAGACGTCACGGCCGCCATGGCCGCGGGCCACAACCAGTACCCGCCGATGCCCGGCATACCGGCATTGCGCGAGGCCATCGCGCGCAAGATCTCGGCGCTCTACGGCCACGACTACAGCGCCGCCGACGAGATCACCGTCACCGCCGGCGCCACGCAGGCGATCATCACCGCCATCCTTGCGGTGGTGCGCTCGGGCGACGAGGTGATCGTCCTGGAGCCCTGCTACGACAGCTACGTGCCCAACATCGAGCTGGCCGGCGGCCGCGTGGTGCGCGTGCCGCTGGTGCC
>NZ_JBFTPJ010000869.1:0-2527 GCF_056398445.1 Variovorax sp. 01T439_2 | reverse complement strand
CTCCTGAACAACGACCCGGCCGTCGGCATGGGCGTGTTCCAGGCACCGGGCTCCAACGCGCTCGATATTTCGTCGAACGTTCGCAAGACGATGGCCGAGCTCAACAAGAACATGCCCGAAGGGCTGGAATACCGCATCGCCTACGACCCCACGCAGTTCGTGCGCGCATCGATCGAATCGGTGATCCACACGCTGCTCGAAGCCATCCTGCTGGTGGTGCTGGTCGTGATCCTGTTCCTGCAGACCTGGCGCGCGTCGATCATTCCGCTTTTGGCCGTGCCGGTGTCGGTGATCGGCACCTTCGCGGTGCTGCATGTCCTGGGCTTCTCGATCAATGCGCTGAGCCTGTTCGGGCTGGTGCTGGCCATCGGCATCGTGGTGGACGACGCCATCGTGGTGGTGGAGAACGTCGAGCGCAACATCGAGGCGGGGCTCACGCCGCGTGAAGCCACCTACCGCGCGATGCGCGAAGTGTCCGGCCCCATCATCGCGATCGCGCTGGTGCTGGTGGCCGTGTTCGTGCCGCTGGCCTTCATCAGCGGTCTCACGGGCCAGTTCTACCGCCAGTTCGCGGTGACGATTGCGATCTCGACGGTGATCTCGGCGATCAACTCGCTCACGCTGTCGCCCGCGCTCGCCGCCTTGCTGCTGCGCGGCCATGACCAGCCCAAGGACGCATTGACGCGCGGCATGGACAAGGCCTTCGGCTGGCTGTTCCGCGGCTTCAACAAGCTCTTCAGCCGTGGCGCGGAAGCCTACAGCGGCGGCGTCAAGGGCGTGATCTCGCGCAAGACGCTGATGCTGGTGATCTACCTCGCGCTGATCGGCGTGACCTTCGGCCTGTTCAAGGCCGTGCCCAGCGGCTTCGTGCCGGCGCAGGACAAGCAGTACCTGATCGGCTTTGCCCAACTGCCCGACGGCGCCACGCTCGACCGCACCGACGAAGTGATCCAGCGCATGGGCGAGATCATGAAGAAGAACCCGAACGTGGAAGACGCCATCGCCTTCCCGGGCCTGTCGATCAACGGCTTCACCAACAGCTCGAACTCGGGCATCGTGTTTGCCACGCTCAAGCCCTTCGACCAGCGCAAGCGCGCCGACCAGAGCGGCGGTGCGGTGGCCGGGCAGCTCAATGGCGCCTTCGCGAGCATCCAGGACGCCTTCATCGTGATGTTCCCGCCGCCGCCGGTGGCGGGCCTGGGCACCACGGGCGGCTTCAAGCTGCAGATCGAAGACCGCGCCTCGGTCGGCTACGACCAGATGGACGCGGCGGTGAAGGCCTTCATGGCCAAGGCCTATGCCGCGCCGGAGCTCACGGGCATGTTCACGAGCTGGCAGGTCAACGTGCCGCAGCTGTATGCCGACATCGACCGCACCAAGGCACGCCAGCTCGGCGTGCCGGTGACGGACATCTTCGACACCATGCAGATCTACCTCGGCAGCCTGTATGCGAACGACTTCAACAAGTTCGGCCGCACCTACAGCGTGCGCGTGCAGGCCGATGCGCCGTACCGCGCCCGCGCCGAAGACGTGGGCATGCTGAAGGTGCGCTCGACCACGGGCGAGATGGTGCCGCTGTCGGCGCTGATGAAGGTCAATTCGACCTTCGGGCCGGAACGCGCCATGCGCTACAACGGCTACCTGGCGGCCGACATCAACGGCGGCCCGGCCCCGGGCTATTCGTCGGGCCAGGCGCAGGACGCGATCACCAAGATCGCGGCCGAGACGCTGCCCAAGGGCGTGAGCTTCGAGTGGACCGAGCTGACCTACCAGGAAATCCTGGCCGGCAACTCCGCCTTCCTGGTGTTCCCGCTGGCCATCCTGCTGGTGTTCCTGGTGCTGGCCGCGCAGTACGAGAGCCTGACGCTGCCGATCGCGATCATCCTGATCGTGCCCATGGGCATCCTGGCCGCGATGACGGGCGTATGGATATCGGGGGGTGACAACAACGTCTTCACGCAGATCGGGTTGATCGTGCTGGTGGGGCTGAGTGCGAAGAACGCGATTTTGATCGTGGAGTTTGCGCGCGAGCTCGAGTTTGCCGGCAGAACGCCCATACAAGCGGCGATCGAAGCCAGCCGCCTGCGCCTGCGCCCGATTCTCATGACCTCGCTGGCCTTCGTGATGGGTGTGCTGCCCCTGGTGCTGTCGACCGGCGCGGGCTCGGAGATGCGCAAGGCCATGGGCGTGGCGGTGTTCGCCGGAATGATCGGCGTGACGGCCTTCGGCCTGTTCCTGACGCCGGTGTTCTATGTGCTGCTGCGCCGCCTGGCGGGCAACCGCGCGCTCAAGCTGCATGGCGAAGTGCCGCATGGCGAGGAGTTTGTCTTGGCGGGCCATCCGGTCGCTGCGGCACCCTCGTCGCACGGTGGTTCGGGCGGCGGCGGGCTGCACCCGGTGCCGGCCTCGCCGCGTCCTTCGCATGACTGATCGCCTGGTCGATCAAGAAGAAAGTTCATCATCATGAAATTCGCATTTCAACCCTGGGCCCGCACTGCCTTGCTGCCGCTGGTCGCAGCCCTGGTGC
>NZ_JBFTPJ010000868.1:0-2528 GCF_056398445.1 Variovorax sp. 01T439_2 | reverse complement strand
CTGTTCGAACAACGCTGCATTTCGAGACGACCGACTCTCTGGGCGAACATGCCCTCGAGGTGCCTGTCACTGACCTGGTGATTGCGGGCTGGACCGGCAGCGACGCTGCGGCCATCGAAGCCCACATCTTGGAACTCGAGGCGTTGGGTGTACGACGCCCTAAGAAGACGCCAATCTTCTACCGGGGTGCTGCCACGTTGCTGACCCAGCGCGAATCTATCGAGGTGGTGGGAAGCACCGCGAGCGGTGAGGTGGAACCCGTGATCTTCAGCACCGAGCGCGGTTTGTGGTTGGGCATTGGCTCCGACCACACCGATCGCGAAGTGGAGACCGTGGGCATCACCATCTCCAAGCAGATGTGCGCCAAGCCCGTATCAACAAAAGTCTGGGCCTTTGAGGAGGTGGCCGGCCACTGGAACGAACTCATCGTTCGTTCATGGATGACCAAGGGCGGTGAACGTCGCCTTTACCAGGAGGGACCGCTCGCCAAGATTCGCCATCCCACCGAACTTCTCAGACTCTATGGCGGCGATGGCTACGTTCCCGCGCCCGGACTGGTCATGTTCTGTGGAACGCTGGCGGTGCACGGCAACTTGGAGCCCGCGGAGAAGTTCGAAATGGAGCTGGAAGACCCTGTGCTCCAGCGCCGCCTGAGCCATTCCTATCGTGTGTCTGAACTGCCCATCGAGGGCTAAAAGGAGAGCGCTATGCCGATGAACAAACCCCACCTTGAATTTCACCCATTGGACATGGTCAACGGATGGCAGAGCCCCCCTGGATATCCGCCGGGCGCGGGCGTGCAAGAGAAGATTCTGGCCAGTGACATCGACGAAGTGAACAAGTCCGGCAGCCGGACGCGACTGCTTCGGTTCGAAGCGGGCGCATTCTCCACCAAGCCTTTCGTTCATGACCACTGGGAAGAGGTCTACCTGGTGTCGGGAAATCTGACGGTGGGCAACGACGAGAACGGCGTGGGAGGGGAAGAGTTCGCCGCACCAACCTATGCATGYCGTCCCCCAGGTGTCTGGCACGGTCCGTTCAAGTCCGAGACTGGATGTCTGCTGTACGAGATTCATTACTACGACGAGAGCAAGAAGTAAGAGGCACCTCATGACTTTGAAGATTGCCGTCCCCGACCTGATCTCGAACTCCTACTTTCCGGTCGAAGCTGCCGTGGAACTCGGCTTCTTCAAAGCCGCGGGCCTGGACGTTTCACTTGAGTTGATCTTCCCAGTTGACAAGGCCTATGCGGCGCTGAAAGAAGGGCGAGTCGATTTTGTGGGGGGATCGGCGCATTCCGCCTTGGCCGCCTTCCCGCAGTGGAAAGGCGTGAAGCTGTTGGCCGCCCAGGCGCAAGGCATGTACTGGTTCCTTGTCATGCGGTCCGATCTGGTCCACCAAAAGGGCGACCTCAGCGTGGTCAAGGGCCGCAAGATCGGCGCGGCCCCATGGGTCGAAATGGGCCTGCGGCAGCTATTGACTGCCGGCGGGATCAATATCGAGGCTGACGGTGTTCAGATTGCGCCTGTGCCTGGGGTTCAGGCGGGCAACGTGAACTTTGGCGTCACAGCCGCGAAAGCGCTCGAAGACGGGAAGATCGACGGCTTCTGGGCCAACGGCATGGGCACCGAAGTGGCTGTCCGCAATGGCGTCGGTACCGTCGTCCTGGATGTGCGTCGGGGAGACGGCCCTGCGGGTTGCTTCGACTACACGTTCGCGTCGATTGCCGCTTCGGACAAATTCATCGAGAAGTCTCCCGATCTGGTAGCAGCCGCGGTGAATGCCTTGGTCAGAACCCAGAAGGCACTGATCGAGAACCCCGGTATCGCGGCTAAGGTTGGCGAAAAGCTGTTTCCTCCCACGGAAGCGTCGCTGATTGCCACGCTAATCGAGCGGGACTTGCCGTATTACGACGCGTCGATCTCGACGCGAGCCGTGGACGGCATGAATGCCTTTGCCCGATCTCTGGGCATTCTCCACGCCCATCCCGTCTATTCCGACGTGGTTGCCGAGCAGTTCAAGCCGCTCTGGAACGCATAAGCAGGAGGTCTGCCATGTCCGTCGACCAGAAAGAATTTCGCAACGCGTTGGGCCAGTTCGCAACCGGCGTCGCCATCGTGACCGCGACGGTGGACGGCAACCGTATGGGCGCCACCATCAGTTCGTTCAACTCCGTGTCGCTGGACCCGCCGCTTGTGCTATTCAGCATGATCCGTGGTTCTCTCGGCATTGCCCAGTGGAAGGCCGCGAAATCCTATTGCATCGCCATTCTCGGCGAGTCGCAACGGGATTTGTCCAACCGATTCGCAAAAGCGGGAACCGATAAGTGGATCGGCATCGACCCTGCGTTTGCTGCCAACGGCGCGCCGATGGTCCCGGGAGCGAACGCCTATTTCGAATGCGAGCCCTGGAGCGTATGCGACGGAGGGGACCATGAGATCTTCATCTGTCGGGTCAGTGCATTTCGCGTGATCCCTCAAGCCGAGCCGTCGCTGATCTTTTGTGGTGGCAGGTACAGGCACCTGAGC
>NZ_JBFTPJ010000867.1:0-2540 GCF_056398445.1 Variovorax sp. 01T439_2 | reverse complement strand
CTTTACGCCGTGTTCGCGGGGTCGGCCCGCAAGCTGCTTGCCTCGCCGCGCGCGCAGCGGCGCTTCAATCTTGCGGGCGGCTCGCTGCTGAGCGCGGCGGGCGTGTGGGCGCTGCTCGCGCGCCGGCCCGCCTGAGGCGCGCGGCGGCCAGGCTCAGCGGTAAGGATTGTTCGGGTTGCGGTCGTAGCGGTTCGGTACGCCGTCGCCATCGCGATCGCGGTCGTAGCGGTTGGGCACACCGTCGCGGTCGCGGTCTCCGTAGCCGTAGTGCGGGCGCGGCGCCGGACGGTCATAAGGTGCCACGACGCAGCCGGCCAGCGCAGCCGATGCGGCAAGCAGAACGGCCAATGTCTTCGTCATCATCATTTGGTTTCTCCTTGGAGTTGTAGGAAGGCGGCTCGCCTCGCGCAAGCCGGCAATTGCATTGAAGGCCACCTGCGTCTCGGCTGCGTATCCGCCATGAGGCCGGGACGTGAAGTTGGTTACCGGATGTGGAACATGCTGCGGACTTTGGCGCCAAGTTCCTGCGGCCGCAGGCGGCGGCGCACCCGTTCGCAAGTAGGTGCAGTTCCCGTGGCCGCTTCGCCGAGAATGGCGCCGCCACGCCGCCGATTTCCGCTTTCCACCGCCATGCGCCGCCCGCCCTTCCCCGCCAGCCGCAGCCGCCTTGCCGCAGCGCTGGCGGCCATCGCCTGCGCGCTGCCGGTTGCTGCCGGCGCCGTGAGCTTCGACGAGGTGAAGCGCGAGTTCCGCCCTTCCGATACCGCGGTGCTCGACCGCAACGGCGAACTGCTGCAGCGCGTGCGCACCGATGCCAGCGTGCGGCGCGGCCAGTGGGTGGTGCTGGCCGATGTTTCGCCCGCGCTGCGCATGGCCATGGTGCTGAGCGAAGACCGGCGCTTCTACGAGCACAGCGGCATCGACTGGCGCGCGGTGTCGTCCGCCGCCTGGGGCAACCTGTGGAACACCCGCACGCGCGGCGCATCGACCATCACGATGCAGCTGTCGGGCCTGCTCGACGAAGACCTGCGCCGCGCCAACAGCGGGCGCAGCTTCACGCAGAAGATCGGCCAGACCGTGGCAGCCGCGCAGCTGGAGCGCAGCTGGCGCAAGGACCAGATCCTGGAGGCCTACCTCAACACCGTGCCCTTCCGCGGCGAGATCGTGGGCATCGACGCGCTCTCGCGCACGCTGTTCGGCAAGGCGCCCAGCGGCCTGGACGCGCGCGAGGCCAGCGTGGCCGCGGCACTGGTGCGCGCGCCCAACGCCAAGCCCGCATTGGTGGCGCAGCGTGCCTGCGAGGTGATGCGCGCGATGGAGCCGGGGCAGAAGATCGATTGCGATGCGCTCGACATGTTCACGAGCGCGGCGGTGCAGCGGCGGGCCTTCGATGCGACCGAAGGCATTGCGCCGCATGCGGCGCGGCGAGTTCTGAAGGAACTGCGCGAGGCCGGCGAGACGGCCGCGCCGCCGTCGCGCCAGGCAGCAGCCGGCAAGGAGGCCGCCGTGCGGACCACGCTGCGCGCGCCGCTGCAGCGCTTTGCGCTGGCCACGCTGCAGCGCCACCTGAAGGAATTGCGCGGCCGCCACGTGGAAGACGGCGCGCTCGTGGTGCTGGACAACGCGAGCGGCGAGGTGCTTGCCTGGGTCGGCTCCTCGGGCCCGCTGAGCCAGGCGGCCGAAGTCGATGCGGTCACCGCGCTGCGCCAGCCCGGCTCCACGCTCAAGCCGCTGCTCTATGCGCAGGCCATTGCCGAGCGGCGGCTCACGGCGGCTTCGCTGATCGACGATTCGTCGGCGCAGATCAGCACCGCGAGCGGGCTCTACATTCCGCAGAACTACGACCGCCAGTTCAAGGGGCCGGTGTCGGCGCGCACCGCGCTGGCCGCCTCGCTCAACGTGCCGGCCGTGCGCACGCTGGTGATGGTGTCGCCCGAGTCCTTCGCGCGCCAGCTGCGCGCGGCCGGCCTGCCGCTGCGCGAAAGCGGCGACTACTACGGCTACAGCCTGGCGCTCGGCAGCGCCGAGGTGTCGCTGCTGTCGCTCGCCAATGCCTATCGCATGCTGGCCAATGGCGGGCGCTACGGGCCGCCCACGCTGATGGCGCGGCCTCCCGTGCCGGCGCCGGCTGCGCCCATCCTCGATCCGCGCGCGGCCTTCATCGTCGGCGACATCCTGTCCGACGCGAACGCACGCACGCGCACCTTCGGGCTCGACAGCATTCTTTCCACGCGCTTCTGGACCGCGGTGAAAACGGGCACCAGCAAGGACATGCGCGACAACTGGGCCGTGGGCTGGTCGCAGCGCTACACGGTCGGCGTGTGGGTCGGCAACGCGAGCGGCGCATCGATGTGGGACGTGAGCGGCACCAGCRGCGCGGCCCCGGTGTGGGCCGAGGTGATGCGCTTCCTGCACGCGCGCGAGCCGAGCCGCGCGCCCCGGCCGCCGGCCGGCCTGGTCGAGGCGCAGGTGACGTTCGGCCCCGGCGCCGACGGCAACGCGCTCGAGGCGGCGCGCAGCGAATGGTTCCTGCAGGGCAC
>NZ_JBFTPJ010000866.1:0-3797 GCF_056398445.1 Variovorax sp. 01T439_2 | reverse complement strand
GCTCCAATCGTTCTAGAGAGTGCAAACCATGCAACGTTCCAACAACGACATCTGGGTCGGCCTGTTCGTGCTGATCGGCGGCGCGGCGCTGCTGTTCCTCGCGCTGCAGTCGGCCAACCTGCTGAGCCTGAATTTCCAGAAGACCTACAACGTCACCGCGCGTTTCGACAACATCGGCGGGCTCAAGCCGCAAACGGCGGTCAAGAGCGCGGGCGTGGTGGTCGGCCGCGTGGAGTCCATCTCGTTCGACGACAAGTCTTTTCAGGCCAGCGTCACACTGGCATTGCAAAACCGTTACAGTTTTCCCAAGGACAGTTCGCTCAAGATCCTGACCAGTGGCCTGCTCGGCGAGCAGTACATCGGGATCGAGGCGGGCGCCGAGGAGAAGAACCTGCAAGCCGGCGACACCGTCACCTCGACCCAATCGGCCGTGGTGCTGGAAAACCTGATCAGCCAGTTCCTCTACAGCAAGGCGGCCGAAGGAAATACTTCGACGCCGGGAACAGCCAACAAGAAATGAAAACAGCCCTTTCCCCGTCTTTTGCTATCAGTAAGATAGCAAACCATGCCCGCTGGGCCAGTGTTGCCGTCGCCCTTGCGCTCATTGCAGGCTGCGCGAGCGGGCCCCACGCCAATCCGGCCGACCCTTTCGAGCCGTTCAACCGGGGCGTCACGCGCTTCAACGACACGGTCGACGAGGCCGTGCTCGTGCCCGTGGCCACCGCCTACCAGCGTGTGCTGCCCTCGATGGTGCGCACCGGGGTGGGCAATTTCTTCGGCAACCTGGGCGATGTCTGGAGCTTCGTCAACAGCGTGGCCCAGCTCAAGCTGCAGAACAGCGCCGAGACCTTCATGCGGGTCAACGTCAACACCTTCTTCGGCCTGGGCGGCTTGCTGGACATTGCCACCGAGGCGGGCATCGACCGCCACGAGGAAGACTTCGGCCAGACGCTCGGCCGCTGGGGCGTGGGCGCCGGTCCGTACGTGGTGCTGCCGGTGTTCGGCCCGTCGACCCTGCGCGACACGGCCGCCTTGCCGGTCGACCGTGCCGGCAGCGTGCTCGGCAACATGAACGACGTGGCCTGGCGCAATTCGCTGTCGTTCGTGGAAGCCGTCGATACGCGGGCGAAGTACCTGCGCGCCGGCCGCCTGCTCGACGATGCGGCACTCGACAAGTACACCTTCACGCGCGACGCCTTCCTGCAGCACCGCCGCAACGACGTCTACGACGGCAACCCCCCTGACGACGAGGGTGGAACAACAAGATCTTGCAACGACGCGGCTTCGGCCGCCTGGTGCTGGCCAGTGCCTTGCTTTTCGGTGCCGCGACGGCTTTCGTGCGCCCGGCCCATGCCGCCGACGAGGCGCCCGATGCGCTCGTCAAGCGCCTGTCGACCGATGTGCTCGAGACCATCAAGGCCGACACCTCCATCAAGGCTGGCGACATCAACAAGATCATGGTGCTGGTCGACAGCARGATCATGCCCAACGTCAACTTCCAGCGCATGACGGCTTCCGCCGTCGGCCCGGCCTGGCGCCAGGCCACGCCCGAGCAGCAGAAGAAGCTGCAGGAAGAATTCAAGACCCTGCTGGTGCGCACCTATGCCGGCGCGCTCGACCAGGTGAGCGACCAGACGGTCACGGTGCGCCCGTTCCGCGGCTCGCCTGAAGACACCGACGTGCTGGTGCGTACCGAGGTCAAGGGCCGCGGCGATCCGGTGCAGCTCGACTACCGGCTCGAGAAAACGCCCGGCCAGGGCGGCGGCTGGAAGGTCTACAACCTCAATGTGCTGGGTGTCTGGCTGGTCGACACCTACCGCACCCAGTTCGCGCAGGAAATCAACGCGCGCGGCATCGACGGCCTGATTGCGGCGCTGGCGGCGCGCAACAAGGGCAACAACGGCAAGAGCTGAGGCCATGCTGGTCCTGCCCTCCAAGCTCACCCACGACGAAGCCCCGGCCTGCATGCGCATGCTGCAGCAGGGGCTGGCGGGGCAGGCCGACACATCCACGGTGGTGGACGCCAGCGCGCTCGCGCATTTCGATTCCTCGGCCTTGGCGGTGCTCCTGGAGTGCCGCCGCGAATCGAGCGCGCTCGGCCGGGGCTTCGCGGTCAAGGGGCTTTCGCCGCGGCTACGCGAACTGGCAGCGCTCTACGGCATTGCGGGGCTGCTGCCGGCGGCGCCCTGACCGCCGGCGGCCGGGCAGCGGCCGCGTCAGGGCATCCGGCCGCCGCCAAGCGGCCTGCGGGGCGGGCCCGTAAAATCGCCGGCTCCCATGCCCGCGATCTCATTCCAATCGGTCTCCAAGACCTACCCTCCCTCCAGACAGCAGCGGGCCCAAGGCAAGCAGGGGCTGCGCGCCGTCGACGAGGTCAGCTTCCAGATCGAGCCGGGCGAGTTCTTCGGCCTGCTCGGGCCCAACGGCGCGGGCAAGACCACGCTCATCAGCATGCTGGCCGGCCTGTCCCGCCCCACGGCCGGCGCCATCAGCGTCCATGGCTTCGACGTGCAGCGCGACTATGCCGAGGCCCGGCGCCAGCTCGGCATCGTGCCTCAGGAGCTGGTGTTCGACCCGTTCTTCAACGTGCGCGAATCGCTGCGCATCCAGTCGGGCTACTTCGGCATCAAGAACAACGAGGCCTGGATCGACGAGCTGCTGCAAAGCCTGGGCCTGGCCGACAAGGCCACGGCCAACATGCGCCAGCTCTCGGGCGGCATGAAGCGCCGGGTGCTGGTGGCGCAGGCGCTGGTGCACAAGCCGCCGGTCATCGTGCTGGACGAGCCCACCGCCGGGGTCGACGTCGAGTTGCGCCAGACGCTCTGGCAGTTCGTCGCCAGGCTCAACAAGGAGGGCAGCACCGTGCTGCTCACCACCCACTACCTCGAAGAGGCCGAGGCGCTGTGCAGCCGCATCGCGATGCTCAAGCTCGGCAAGGTGATCGCCCTGGACCGCACCAGCGAGCTCCTGAAGTCGGCCGCCAGCAACGTGCTGCGCTTCAAGACCGACGCCATGCTGCCCTGGGCCATCGCGCAGCATGCGCGCATCACAGGGCGCATCGTGCAGCTGCCGGCGCAGAACGCCCATGAAGTCGAACAACTGCTGGCCGCGATCCGCGAAGCCGGCGTCGCGGTGGAAGACGTGGAAATGCGCAAGGCCGACCTGGAAGACGTGTTCATCGACCTGATGGCAGGCGAGCAGACGCCGCTGGAGGTGGCGAGATGAGCGCTGCGCCGGGCCGACACAAGCAAGCGAAGCTCCCCCTCGGGGGGACGCGAGGACACGCAGTGCCGAGCAAGGGGGCCCTATGATGGCCGTCACGGGGTGGCGTGCGCTGCTTTACAAGGAAACGCTGCGCTTCTGGAAGGTTGGCTTCCAGACCGTCGGCGCGCCGGTGCTCACCGCGCTGCTCTACCTGATGGTGTTCGGCCACGTGCTCGAAGACCACGTGAAGGTCTACGGCTCGGTCGGCTACACCGCCTTCCTGGTGCCGGGCCTCGTGATGATGAGCGTGCTGCAGAACGCCTTCGCCAACAGCTCGTCGTCGATCATCCAGAGCAAGATCATGGGCAACCTGGTGTTCGTGCTGCTCACGCCGCTGTCGCACTGGGGCTGGTTCTTCGCCTACGTGGGCTCGTCGGTGATCCGCGGGCTGGCCGTGGGGCTCGGCGTGTTCCTGGTCACCATGTTCTTCGCGATGCCGAGCTTCGTTGCGCCGCTCTGGATTCTCGTGTTTGCGCTGCTGGGCTCCGCCATGCTCGGCACCCTGGGGCTCATTGCCGGGCTCTGGGCCGAGA
>NZ_JBFTPJ010000865.1:0-2542 GCF_056398445.1 Variovorax sp. 01T439_2 | reverse complement strand
ACATCACTCTGTATGGGCGCATCGCTGCAGATCCTGTGGGCTATGTCACCTGGCCCACGCCCGATCTGCATTTTTCGATCGTCATCGACGACGCCTATAGCGGCATCACCGTGATCGATGGTCAGCCGACCTTCTTTGAAGCGGGTAGGCGAAATTTTGGCTTGATCCGATCGAACCGATACATGAACTCGCTTCCCGGCGAGGTGCGGACCCAGATTCCTCTGAATCCCCCGCAGGGCATGAGTCGACAGGAGTTCGCACGCCAGCTCGTCGTCAACTCTCAGAAGTTCGCGAGCTACGTTTCTCCGTACTCGGCGCCGAAGAACATCCTCGGCTCGCGCATGCGTCCCGGCGAGTACAACAGCAGCTCCTATGTTGCAGGCTTGCTCAAGAGCGTGACGGGCTACGTGCCCTTGGTGTCCGTACCTGGATATTTGACGCCAGGTTGGGAGAGCCCCATGCCGGCGCATTACTACAAGGGCGAGGCGATCCGATGAAAGCGCGGTGGTGGTGGCTGCCGCTGAACATGCTGGCCTGGACCTTGGCGATGCCTTTGCTCAGCGTCGGCCTGCGCTTCCTGGAGCAGCATCGGATCCTGGCGATGTCCGGGAGCGCCGTGGCGGCCGGAGCGATTGCGCTTTTGCTTTGGGCCGCCTTGATCTACGCGAGATGCGTTCCGGCCGCGCCCGAACTCCCGCGCCGCATCGGGTACTTCGTGGCGTTCGTCGCCGCGATGCTTGCGCTGGGCGCAGGAGCCCTTTGGCTGACCTTCTGGGCCATCGTCGCGATCTACGGCCTGTAACGCCCGCCCGGAGCTGTCCGTTCCTTTTGCCGGTAGACAACCGGCGGGACATTTGCCGCACCGCCATCGAGGCATCTACTCCCTTCGCCGTAGCTCCAAAACCCCGCATCTAGGCCGTTAGGCGGATTTGCCCGCCGCGGCGCGCGCCGGAAACTTCGTGTTTCTTTCAGGCAGCCCTTGCCGTTGACGGAGTGCGGATGAGTTGGCGAACAAAAGTGGTCTGGAGCGAGGGGATGCTGCTGCAGCCCCAGCACCTGCAGCAAAGCGAGCGTCATGCCGACCATGCGAGGCATGTGCTGCTGCGTTCCACCACGCCTTATGCCTGGGGATTCGCGGAGATCGAGATCGACCAGGCCGCGCTCACGCTGGGCAAGCTCGCGCTGGTGCGGGCGGTGGGCCTGTTCGGCGACGGCACGGTGTTCGACATGCCGGCGGTCGATCCGCTGCCAGAGCCCATCGACATTCCGCCCGCCATGCGCGACGAGGCCGTGGTGCTGGCGCTGCCGCTGCGCCGCGCCGGCGCCCGCGAGGCCGATGCCGAAGACTATGAAGAGCTGGTGCGCCACCGCGTGCTCGAGTCCGAGGTGCCCGACTCCAACACCGCGGGCGAGCGCACCGCCGTGCTGCAGCTGGGCCAGCTGCACACGCGCCTGATGCGCGCCAGCGAAGCCACCGACGCCTGGACCACGCTGGGCGTGGCGCGCGTGCTGGAGCGCCGCGTCGACAACCAGGTGCAGCTCGACCRCGCGATGCTGCCGCCGCTCTTGGACGTGGCGGGCCATGCCGTGATCCGTTCCTGGCTCGACGAGCTGCTGGGCCTCTTGCGCCAGCGCGGCGAGGCGCTGGCCGGCCGCATGACGCAGGGCGGCACCGGCGGCGTGGCCGAGATCGCCGACTTCATGCTGCTGCAGGCCGTCAACCGCAACGAGGCGGTCTTCGCGCACCTGGCCCAAAGCGCCATGCTGCATCCGCAGCACTTCTTCGAGCATGCGCTCGGGCTGGCCGGCGACCTGGCGAGCTTTCGCGATTCGCGCCGCGTCACGCGCTTCGGCCCCTACGTCCACGACGACCTGGCGCTGAGCTTCCGTCCGCTGATGGACGACCTGCGGCGCAGCCTCTCGATGGTGCTGGAGCAGTCGGCCATCCGCATCGACCTGCACGACCGCAAGCACGGCGTGCGCGTGGCGGTGGTGACCGACGTGGAGCTGCAGCGCAAGGCGACCTTCGTGCTCGCGGTGAATGCCAACATGCCGAGCGAGGCGCTGCGCGCGCGCTTTCCCACGCAGGTCAAGATCGGCCCGGTCGAGCGCATCCGCGACCTCGTCAACCTGGCGCTGCCGGGCGTCACGCTCACGCCGATGCCCGTGGCGCCAAGGCAGATCCCCTTCCACACCGGTGCCAACTACTTCGAGCTCGAAACGCGCAACAGCGACCTGTGGCGCCAGCTGGAGCAATCGGGCGGCATCGCGATGCACATCGCGGGCGACTTCCCCGGCCTCGACCTCGCGTTCTGGGCCATTCGTTCCTAGCCGCATCGGGCTGACGGAAACGGAACACCATCATGACAACACCCGATCCCTTCGCCGCCTTCGAGTCGGAGCGCACGGTCATCAAGCCCAAGCCGCGCACGCCGGCCGGCACGCCGCCCGCGCCGGCTCCCGCACCGTTCTTCGGCGGCGTGGATCCGACGCCGGCCGTCGACGTCGGCGAGATCGGCCTGCTCAATCCGCTGGTCTCGGC
>NZ_JBFTPJ010000864.1:0-2545 GCF_056398445.1 Variovorax sp. 01T439_2 | reverse complement strand
CCGTGTAGGGGAGTCGCCAAGCTGGTTAAGGCACTGGATTTTGATTCCAGCATGCAAAGGTTCGAATCCTTTCTCCCCTGCCAAATTTTCAAACTGCGGCCCACCGGCCGCAGTGCTTCTTTTGCAGCATGCCCGCTGCAATAATCGACAGCCCTCGGGCTGCCACGACTCGAACTCTTTGGCGGCTTCCTAAAAGCCAATTCGCACTGCCGGGACGCGCTCATGCAGGCTAATCACCCTGATTTCATGGTTTTCACCGGCAATGCCAATCCTGGCCTTGCCGCAGAAATCGCGCAGAACCTCGGGACCTCGCTGGGTGCCGCGCGCGTTGGACGCTTCTCCGACGGCGAAGTCACCGTCGAGATCAACCAGAACGTCCGGGCGCGCGATGTGTTCGTGGTGCAGTCGACCTGCGCACCGACCAACGAGAACCTGATGGAACTGCTGATCATGGTCGACGCGCTCAAGCGCGCCTCGGCCGAGCGGATCAGCGCGGTGATTCCCTACTACGGCTATGCCCGCCAGGACCGCCGCCCGCGTTCGAGCCGCGTGCCGATCTCGGCCAAGGTGGTGGCCAACCTGCTCGAAACCGTGGGCGTCGAGCGCGTGCTCACGATGGACCTGCACGCCGACCAGATCCAGGGCTTCTTCGACATTCCGGTCGACAACATCTATGCGTCGCCGGTGCTGCTGGGCGACCTGCGCCAGAAGAACTACGAAGATCTGATCGTGGTCTCGCCCGACGTCGGCGGCGTGGTGCGCGCCCGCGCACTGGCCAAGCAGCTGAACTGCGACCTCGCCATCATCGACAAGCGCCGCCCCAAGGCCAACGTGAGCGAGGTCATGAACGTGATCGGCGAGATCGACGGCCGCAACTGCGTGATCATGGACGACATGATCGACACCGCCGGCACGCTGGTGAAGGCGGCCGAAGTGCTCAAGGAGCGCGGTGCGAAAAGCGTCTACGCCTATTGCACGCACCCGATCTTCTCGGGCCCGGCCATCGAGCGCATCACCCACTCCGCGCTCGACGAAGTGGTCGTGACCAACACCATTCCCCTTTCCGACGGCGCCCTGGCGTGCGGAAAGGTCCGCCAGCTCTCCGTGGCACCGCTGATCGCCGAAACGATCCAGCGCATTGCCAAGGGCGAGTCGGTGATGAGTTTGTTCTCGGACCAGGACAACCTGTTCTGATCTGGGCAAAAAGCGGGCGCCACCTTCCTTTGTTGGAACGGCGCCCTTGTTGAACCGGAGTCGCACTGGTCGCGGTGGACTCTCACAGGAGTTGTTATGAAATTCGTCGCTTTTGAGCGCGCCAAGCAGGGCACGGGTGCGAGCCGCCGTCTCCGCATCTCGGGCAAGACGCCCGGTATCGTCTACGGTGGTGAAGGCAAGCCCCAGCTGATCGAGCTCGATCACAATGCGCTGTGGCACGCCCTCAAGAAGGAAGCCTTCCACTCGTCGATCCTCGAAATGGAACTCGGCGGCGCCACCAGCAAGGTGCTGCTGCGCGACGTGCAGTACCACCCGTTCCGCCAGCTGGTGCAGCACATCGACTTCCAGCGCGTGGACGCCAAGACCCGCATGCACATGAAGGTGCCGCTTCACTACAAGGGTGAAGAAGAGTCCGACGCCGTCAAGCTCGACCACAACCTCGTGACGCACGTCATGACCGAACTCGAAGTGAGCTGCCTGCCGGCCGACCTCCCCGAGTTCATCGAAGTGGACCTCTCGGGCCTCAAGAAGAACGCCACGCTGCACGTCAACGACATCAAGCTGCCCAAGGGCGTGAAGTTCGTGAGCCACGGCAAGCTGAACCCGGTCATCGTGTCGGCCGTGCCGCCGCTGGTCTCCGAAGAGCCGGCACCCGCCGCCGAAGGCGCAGCACCTGCCGAAGGCGCAGCAGCAGCAGCAGCCGGTGGCAAGCCTGCCGCCAAGACGGCAAAGCCCGCCGCGAAGAAGTAATTTCTCTCGCATCCCTGCAGAAGGCCCGCCGCGTGCGGGCCTTCTGCTTTTTGGGCGGCGAGATAATTCCCTCATGATCAAGCTGTTTGTCGGCCTCGGGAATCCGGGGCCTGAATACGAAGCCACCCGGCACAACGCCGGCTTCTGGTGGATCGACGCCCTGGCGCGCGACTGGAAGCTCAATCTCGTGCCCGAGCGCAGCTACCACGGCCTTGCGGCACGCACGAGCATCGGCGGGCAGAGCGTCTGGCTGCTGGAGCCGCAGACCTTCATGAACCTGTCGGGCAAGTCGGTGGGCGCGCTCGCGCGCTTCTTCAAGATCGCGCCCGAGGAAATCCTCGTGGTGCACGACGAGCTCGACGTGGTGCCCGGCCAGGCCAAGCTCAAGTTCGGCGGCAGCCACGCGGGCCACAACGGCCTGCGCGACATCCATGCACAACTGGGCACCGGCGACTACTGGCGCCTGCGCCTGGGCATCGGACACCCCGGCGTGAAGTCGGAGGTCATCAACTGGGTGCTCAAGAAGCCGCTCAAGGAGCAGCGCGAAGCCATCGAGGACGCCATCGTGCGCACGCTGCAC
>NZ_JBFTPJ010000863.1:0-2560 GCF_056398445.1 Variovorax sp. 01T439_2 | reverse complement strand
CACCTGACCCGTGCGGCCGCCGCGCCGCCGGCCGCCGGCAGCAAGGACCCGCAGCCCGCGAAGGTGCGCTGGGAGGGCACGCTCGTGATGGCGCTGCCCGCAGCCCGTTGAGCCTGGCCGCATGGTGACGCGCTCCTCCCTTGCCGAATCCGCGCCGCGCCGCGGCTGGCGCTGGGCCCTGCTCGGCATCGTGCTGGGGGCGCTGCTGGCGCTGGTGCTGTTCGCGCCCGCGCGCTGGCTGGCCACGGCGCTCTCGAACTGGAGCCAGGGCCGGCTGCTGCTCGTCAACCCGCGCGGCACGGTCTGGAACGGCACCGCGGCCGTGGTGCTTGCCAGCGGCGCCGGCGGCGCCGAGGCGGTGTCGCTGCCCGGCGCGCTCAACTGGCGCATGCGCCCGGCCTGGAGCGGCATGTTCGCCGTGCTCGACCTGCCCTGCTGCGCGGCGCGGCCGCTCCAGCTCAAGGCCAGCCCGCGCACGGACGGCATGCAGCTGCAGTGGGGCGACGGCAGTTCGCGCTGGCCCGCCACTTTGCTGACCGGTCTGGGCGCGCCCTGGAACACGCTCAGGCTCGAGGGCACGCTCGACCTCTCCACCCGGGGCCTCTCGATGCAGTGGGACGGCCCCGTGCTGCGCATCGCGGGCCAGGCCACGCTCGACGCCACCGACGTGTCGTCCAGCCTCTCGACGCTCAAGCCGATGGGCAGCTACCGCCTCACGCTCGAAGGCGGCAGCCGCCCGAGCCTGCTGCTGAGCACGCGCGAAGGCAGCCTGCAGCTGAACGGCAGCGGCAGCTGGAACGGCACCGCCTTTCGCTTCAATGGCGAAGCCAGTGCCGCGGCCGGCCGCGAAGACGCGCTTTCCAATTTGTTGAACATCATCGGGCGGCGCGACAACGCGCGTTCGATCATCACCCTGGGTTGATCATGATGAAGCCACTGACTTCGCCCGGCAGCCGCCTCGCCGCCGTTGCACTCGCAGCGCAGATGCTGGTTGCCGCCACCTTGCTGCAGTCCGCGCCCGTGTTCGCACAGTCCGGCGATGCGCCGCGTCGGGGCGAGCCCATCACGCTCAACTTCGCCAACGCCGACATCGAGGCCGTGGCCCGCACCATGGCGGTGGTCACCGGCCGCGACGTGGTGGTCGACCCGCGCGTCAAGGGCACGATGAACCTCGTCACCGACCGCGCCATCGCGCCGGCCGCGGCGTTCAACCAGTTCGCTTCCGCGCTGCGCCTGCAGGGCTTTGCGGTGGTGGAGGCCGAAGGGCTCTACAAGGTGGTGCCCGAGGCCGACGCCAAGCTCCAGACCCAGACCGTCAACACCGCCACGCCCAGCGCCGGCTCGGTGGCCGGCAACCAGATCGTCACGCAGATCTTCAGGCTCAACTACGAGTCGCCGAACAGCCTGCTGCCGGTGCTGCGCCCGCTCATTCCGCCCAACAACACCATCAACGTGAACCCGGGCAACAACTCGCTCGTGATCACCGACTACGCGGACAACATGCGCCGGCTGGCGCGCATCATCGCGGCGCTCGACGTGCCCAATGCGTCCGACATCGAGGTGATCCCGCTCAAGCATTCGATCGCCACCGACATGCTGCCGCTGATCACCCGGCTGGTCGACGGCAGCGGCTCGGGCGCCACGCCTGGCGCCGCCGCGCCGGGTGTGGCCGATGCGTCGTTCCGCACCACCTTGCTGGCCGACCCGCGCAGCAATGCGCTGATCCTGCGCGCGGCCAACCCGGCGCGCGCGGCGCTGGTGCGCACGCTGGTCCAGAAGCTCGACCGCGCGCCCGCCGAGAGCAGCAACGGCGCGGCCGGCAACATCTACGTGGTCTACCTGAAGAACGCCGATGCGGTGCGGCTGGCGGCCACGCTGCGCGCCGCCATGGCGGCCAACCAGCTGCCCGGCACGCCGGGCTCGCCAGGCGCCGCGGGCGGTGGTGGCCAGTCGCAGCCGCAAGCCAACATTCCGCAGGCCATGCAGCAGACCAGCCTCAGCGGGCAAGGCGGCGGCTCGGCGGCCGCCAACGCGCCGCTCAACAATGCCAACCAGCCCTCGACCGGCGGGCAGATCCAGGCCGACCCGTCGACCAACTCGCTGATCATCACGGCGCCCGAGCCGCAGTACCGCCAGATGCGCGCCGTGATCGACAAGCTCGACGGCCGGCGCGCGCAGGTCATGATCGAGGCGCTGATCGTCGAGGTCAGCGCCAAGAAGGCCGCCAACTTCGGCGTGCAGTGGCAGAGCGCGCTGGGCAACAACGCGGTCATCGGCACCAATTCGAGCCTGGCCAGCGCCAACATCCTGGCGCTGACGCAGGCGCTGGCCACGCGCGACGTGGCCAACGTGCGGCCGTCGTCGGGGCTGAACCTCGGCATTGCCGGCAAGATCGGCGGCCAGTACATCCTGGGCGCCATTGCGAACTTCTTCAACAGCGACGGCGACGCCAACGTGCTCTCCACGCCCAACCTGCTGACGCTGGACAACGAGGAGGCCAAGATCGTGATCGGCCAGAACGTGCCCTTCGTCACGGGCCAGTACGCCAGCACCTCGGGCT
>NZ_JBFTPJ010000862.1:0-2565 GCF_056398445.1 Variovorax sp. 01T439_2 | reverse complement strand
CCTTCATCCCGCTGCTCACGCTGGGCATTCCGCCCAACGCGGTGATGGCGCTGATGGTGGGCGCAATGACGATCCACAACATCCAGCCCGGCCCGCAGGTGATGACCAGCAACCCCGAGCTGTTCTGGGGCCTGATCGCCTCGATGTGGCTGGGCAACGCGATGCTGATCATCCTGAACCTGCCGCTCATCGGCATGTGGATCAAGCTGCTGTCGGTGCCCTACAAGTTCCTGTTCCCGGCGATCGTGCTGTTCTGCGCCATCGGCGTGTACTCCACGAACAACAACACCTGGGACATCTGGATGGTCGGCATCTTCGGCTTCGTGGGCTACACCTTCTTCAAGCTGGGTTGCGAGCCTGCGCCGTTGCTGCTGGGCTTCATCCTCGGGCCGATGATGGAAGAAAACCTGCGCCGCTCGCTGTTGCTGTCGCGCGGCGACTGGAGCGTGTTCGTCACGCGTCCGATCTCGCTCGGCCTGCTGCTTGCCGCTTTGCTGCTGCTCGTGATCGTGCTGCTGCCGGCGGTCAAGGCGAAGCGCGAAGAAGCCTTCGTCGAGGATTAAACGGCCCACCCCCGTCCCTCGCTCACTTCGTGTAGCTCGACTCCCCCCTCAAGGGGGCAACACCAGCGGCCCGGCATAGCCGGTTCCGCGGTGTTCCACGAAAAATACGGCGGCGCCTTCGGGCGCCGTTTTCTTTTTCAGGGCCTGGCAGCCCTTGGTGGTTTCATGTGCTGTCGTGCCATGGTGAGAAATGCCATGGCCGCGGGATTGAGCGGATGCTTGGCCAGGCGGATGGCGACGACCGGGTATTCGAGCGCCGGGCGCGTGACAGCCACCGCGCGCAGGTTGCYGGGCATCAGCACCTCCACATAGCGCGGCAGGAGCGCCACACCCGCGCCCGCCTGGATCAGGCCGAAGGCCGTCGACAGCATCGACACATGGTGGACCACGCGCGGATACACATTCGCCATGCTCGACAGCTGGCGGCTCACGGCGCGCCACACGTTGGCGTCGGGGTTCACGTGGATGAAGGGCAGCGCCTCGAGCTGCCGGGCATCGACCACCACGCGCTGGGCCAGCGGATGGTCGTCGCGTACGAAGAGGGCCATGCGCTCGGTGAACAGCGGCTCGGTCGCCAGCTCCGAGTGCTTCTGGCCGATGTCCGAGCCGAAGCCCAGGTCGGCCTCCTGCGAGAGGATGCGCGAGATCATCTGCTCGGCCGTGCTGTCGAGCAGCGTGGTGGCCAGCGTGGGGTGCTTCTGCGAGAAGCGGCCGAGCATCGGCGGCAGCAGGGCGCCCGCCGTGAGATGGCCCACGGCCAGCACCACGCGTCCTTCGCGCAGCTGCGACTGCGAGCGGCAGGCGTCCACCGATTCATCGATCATCCGCAGCGCCCGCACGGCGGTCTCGACCATCACTTGGCCCGCGCTCGTGAACTGGATACGGCGGCCGCGCACGATGAGCGGCTGTCCGAGCTGCTCTTCCATGCGCTTGACCAGGTGGCTGATGGCCGGCTGCGTCAGCTGCAGGCTTTCCGCTGCCAATGTGAAGCTGCCCGATTCGGCGACCGCCGCCAGCGCCCGCAGCTGCTGCAGCGAGACTTCCTCCGTGGCGTTCTTTGTCATAAACAGCGCTCATAGTTGAATAAGCTCGATTATCTGGCTTGATGTGCGGCGGCTGCATAGCATGCGAGCTTTTCTCCACCGGGCCAGAATCAGCACCATGAAAAGAATCCAGTTCCTCCAAGCGGCCGCGGCGGCGCTTTGCGTGGCTGCATCGACGGCCAGCGTGGCCCAGGGCTATCCGAACAAGCCGGTGCGGCTGATCGTGCCGTTCCCGGCGGCCGGCGCAACCGACCTCTTCGCCCGCACGCTCGGACAGAAGATGAGCGAAAAGCTCGGCACCTCGCTGATCATCGACAACAAGCCGGGCGCGGGCGGCGCCATCGGCTCCGACATGGCCGCGAAGGCGCCGGCCGACGGCTATACGCTGCTGCTGGCCACCACCAGCACCCACTCCATCGGGCCGGCCATCACCAGCAAGCTGCCCTATGACACGGTGCGCGACTTCACGCCCATCGCGCATGTGGGCGATGCGCCGAGCATCATGCTGGTGCCGGTCAACTCGCCCGCAAAGACCGTGCGCGAATGGATTGACCACGCAAAGAAGAACCCCGGCAAGCTCAACTACGCGTCCAGCGGCAACGGCACCATCGTGCAGCTCACGGCGGAGCTCTTCAAGGCGCAGGCCGGCGTGTTCGTGACCCACATTCCCTACAAGGGCACCGCGCTGGCCATTCCCGACCTGATCAGCGGCAAGGTCGACGTGCTGTTCGATTCGCTGCCCACCGGCATGCCGCACGTGCGCGACGGCCGGCTGCGCGCGCTGGGCGTCACCACGCCCAAGCGCAGCCCGCTCGCGCCTGAACTGCCGCCGATCGCCGACACGCTGCCGGGCTTCGAGTCGAACACCTGGTTCGGCTTCTACGGTCCCAAGGGCCTGCCGGCGGACATCGTGGCGCGCGTCAACAAGGCCGCGAACGAGGCGCTGGCCGATCCCGAGG
>NZ_JBFTPJ010000861.1:0-2566 GCF_056398445.1 Variovorax sp. 01T439_2 | reverse complement strand
CTTCTACCGCGCCGATCCCGCACGGGACCGGTCGGCGCGCCACCACGGCTTGGGGCTCTCGATCGTGGAGGCCATTGCGCGCATGCATGGCGGGCGCGTGTTCGCCTCCAGCGCGAACGGCGAAACCCGCATCGGCTTCGCGGTGCCGCTCGCGCGCTGACGGCGCATCAGGGCTTGGCGCGCGCCTCGGCCTCTTCGGCCCCGGCGGGAGCCTTGGCGCGTCCCATCACCAAGTTGATCAGCGGCCCGGTCATCGCGGTGGTGACCAGCGCCATCACCAGCAGCATGGTGAAGAGCTCAGGGCCGATCAGGCCGGCATCCAGCCCGATCTTCATCACGATGAGTTCCATCAGGCCGCGCGCGTTCATCAGCGAACCGGTGGCCAGGCTGTCGCGCCATCCGTAGCCCGCCATGCGCGCGCCGATGGCGCCGCCGGCCAGCTTGCCGATGGTGGCCACCGCCACGATCAGCAGCATGGCGCCGATGCTCGCGCCCGAGAAGGCATGGGTGGTGGTGCCGAGCCCGGCAAGCGCAAAGAACAGCGGCATCAGCACGACGATGGAGATCGGCTCGATGCGCTCGGTGAGCGAACTCAGCAGGCGGTCGTCGCGCGGCAGGCAGGCGCCGAACAGGAAGGCGCCGAACACGGCATGCAGGTGCAGCCATTCGGTCACCATCGCGCAGGCCAGGAGGCCGATCATGAGCGAGGCCATGACCGTGGTCGACGGTTCGCCGTCGGGTGCGCGCGTGCGCAGGATCCATGCGAAGGCCGGCTTCAGGCCGAAGAACAGCACGGCCAGCAGCACGGCCACGCCGGCCGTCGTCTTGAGCAGGCCCGTGTAGCCCTCTCCCGCGCCCGCGAGCGCCACCACCAGCGCCAGCAGTATCCAGGCGAACACGTCGACCACCGCCGCGGCGCCGAGCGACAGCTGGCCGAAGGGCGTGCGCGTGAGGCCGCGGTCCTTCAGGATGCGCGCCATCACCGGAAAGGCCGTGATCGACAGCGCCGCGGCCATGAACAGCGCGAACGGCCAGAAGCCCACGCCCGCGGGCGCCAGCGCCGGATGCAGCGCCGGCGAAATCGCCAGGCCCAGCACCATCGGCACGATGACGCTGAGCGCGCCCACATAGCCCGCCGCCTTCAGCTGCGCGCGCACGCCCTGCGTGGTCCGCAGTTCCAGGCCCACCACGAACATGAAGAGCACCAGGCCCACCGTCGAGAGCGAAGACAGGCCTTCGAGATGGCTCTTCGAAAAAAGCTGCGCATGCAGCGAGGGGAACAGCGCGCCCATGACCACCGGCCCCAGCATGAGCCCCGCCGCCATTTCGCCGACCACACCGGGCTGGCCCACGTGGCGCAGCACCCAGCCGCAGATGCGCGCGGTGCTCAGGATGACGATGAGTTGCAGCAGGAGCGAAGTGGCGGACATGGAAGCGGTGGCCGGGGGTGAGCAAAGCACCCGATGTTAGTTTTGTTCGGGCGCCTCGTCCGCAACGCCGCGCGGGCGCCGTTCCTCAGCCGCCCTTCGGTGCGCGCATCAGCCGCAATCCATTGGCCACCACCAGCAGGCTGGCGCCCATGTCGGCAAACACCGCCATCCACATGGTGGCGCTGCCGAACACCGCGAGCACGAAGAACACGGCCTTGATGCCGAGCGCGAGCGTGATGTTCTGCCACAGCACCGCATGCGCATGGCGCGAGAGGCGGATGGTTTCGGGCAGGCGCCGCAGGTCGTCGTTCATGATGACCACGTCGGCCGCTTCCATGGCGGTGTCGGTGCCGGCGCCGCCCATCGCAAAGCCGATGTCGGCCTGCGCAAGCGCGGGCGCATCGTTGATGCCGTCGCCCGCCATGCCGGCCATGCCGTGGCGCTGCTGCAGCGCCTTGATGGCATCGAGCTTCTCCTCGGGCAGCAGGTTGCCGCGCACGTCGTCGATGCCCGCGTGCAGGCCGATCGCCCTGGCCGTGGCGGCGTTGTCGCCGGTCAGCATCACGGGCGTGACGCCCAGCGCGCGCAGCTCGGCCATGGCGGCCTTCGAAGAGGGCTTGATGGTGTCGGCCACCGCGAACAGCGCCAGCACGGCCTGGCCGGAGGCCAGCAGCGTGACGGTGCGCCCCGCTTCCTCATGCTGCTTCAGCTCGGCTTCGAGCGCGGGGCTGCACAGCCCCTGCTCTTCGATCAGGCGGTGGTTGCCAAGCACATAGCCGCGGCCTTCGTGGACGGCCTGCACGCCGCGTCCGGGCAAGGCCGTGAAGCCGCCGACTGGCTGGTGCTCGCGGTTCAGCCCGTCGGCAATGGCCTTCGACACCGGATGGTCGGAGCGGCCCGCGATGCTCGCGGCAATGGCAAAGATCGCGGCTTCATCCGCCGCGGGGTCGAGCAGGCGCGATGCGACCAGCTTCGGCTTGCCTTCGGTGATGGTGCCGGTCTTGTCGAGTGCCACGGCCTTGAGCCTGCGCGCCTCTTCGAGGTAGGTGCCGCCCTTGATCAGGATGCCGCGCCGCGCGGCCGAGGCCAGCGCACTCACCACCGTGACGGGCGTCGAGATGACCAGCGCGCATGGG
>NZ_JBFTPJ010000860.1:0-2566 GCF_056398445.1 Variovorax sp. 01T439_2 | reverse complement strand
GTGCCGCTCGGGCTGGCCGTGGGCGTGGTGATCGGCCTCTTCAACGGCTACTGCGTGGCGTACCTGCGCATGCCACCGATCATCGTGACGCTGGCCACGATGGGCATCGCGCGCGGCATTGCGCTGATCTACACAGGCGGCTATCCGATCGACGGGCTGCCCGACTCGTTCGCGTTTCTCGGCGGCGGCGTGCTCGCGGGCATCAAGGTGCCGATCCTCATCATGCTGGCCACCTACCTCGTGGCATACGTGCTGCTCAACATGGCGCCCTTCGGCCGCTACGTGTATGCCATCGGCGGCAACGAGGAAGCGACGCGGCTCTCGGGCGTGCGCGTGTCGCGCTACAAGCTGCTCGTGTATGCGCTGAGCGGCTTCACCGCCGCCGTCGCAGGCATCGTGCAGGCGGCGCGCGTGACCAGCGGGCAGCCCGGCGTGGGCGTGGGCTTCGAACTCGATGCGATCGCGGCGGTGGTGATGGGCGGCACGTCCATTGCCGGCGGCCGCGGCGCGATCGTCGGCACGCTGGTCGGTGCGTTGCTGCTGGGCGTGCTGAACAACGGGCTCAACATGATCGGCGTGTCGCCGTACCTGCAATTGATCATCAAGGGCGGAATCGTGCTGCTTGCGATCTTCATCAGCCGCGAGGCAAAACGCTGACCCTCTTCTGCCTTGCTCCTTCCCCTTCCGGGGGAAGGCTGGGATGGGGGCAGGCAGAGCGTGCCTGGAAGCGCCGCTTGCCCCCACCCCGGCCCTCCCCCAGGAGGGGAGGGAGAAATTTCCAACACCCCCTGACCACAAGGAACCCATGTCTTATCAAAAGCTCCAGCCCGGCGCATCGGGCGCCATCGGCCAACTCGCCGCCATGCAGGCCGTCGTCTGCCACGGCCCCAAGGACTACCGGCTCGAAACCGTCGCGATGCCCGGCATCGGGCCGAACGAGCTGCTGATCTCCATTGCGGCCTGCGGCATCTGCGCTTCCGACTGCAAGTGCCACTCGGGCGCGAAGATGTTCTGGGGCGGCGACGGCCAGCCTTCGTGGGTCAAGGCGCCGGTGATTCCCGGCCATGAATTCTTCGGGTATGTCGAAGCGCTCGGCGAAGGCGCGGCCGAGCACTTCGGCGTGGAGAAAGGCGACCGCGTGATCGCCGAGCAGATCGTGCCCTGCGGCAAGTGCCGCTTCTGCACCTCGGGCAAGTACTGGATGTGCGAGGTGCACAACATCTTCGGCTTCCAGCGCATCGTGGCCGATGGCGGCATGGCCGACTACATGCGGTTGCCGCCGACCTCGCGCGTACACAAGATACCCGACGGCATCTCGCTGGAAGACGCCGCCATCATCGAGCCGCTCTCGTGCGCGATCCACACGGTGAACCGCGGCGACATCCAGCTGGACGACGTGGTGGTGATCGCGGGCGCCGGCCCGCTCGGATTGATGATGGTGCAGGCCGCGCACCTGAAGACGCCGAAGAAGCTGATCGTGATCGATCTCGTGCCCGAGCGGCTCGCACTGGCCAAAAAGTTTGGCGCCGACGTGACCATCAATCCCACGGCCGAGAACGCCGATGCCATCGTCAAGGGCCTGACCGAAGGCTATGGCTGCGACGTGTACATCGAGACCACCGGCGCGCCCATCGGCGTGACGCAGGGGCTGGAGATGATCCGCAAGCTCGGCCGCTTCGTCGAGTTCAGCGTGTTCGGCTCGGAGACCAGCGCCGACTGGTCGATCATCGGGGACCGCAAGGAACTCGACGTGCGCGGCGCGCACCTGGGGCCCTACTGCTACCCGATTGCCATCGACCTGCTGGCGCGCGGGCTCGTCACCTCGAAGGGCATCGTGACGCACGACTTCCCGTTGACCGAGTGGGAGCGCGCCTTCACACTGGCCAACTCGCTCGATTCCATCAAGGTGCTGCTCAAGCCGCAGCCGCGGGCAATAACATCATCATGAAATACGTGATCGGCGTCGACATCGGCACGCAGAGCACCAAGTGCCTGCTGGCCGGCACCGAYGGCAAGGTGCATGCGCAGGCGAGCGTGGCCTACCAGCCCGACACGCCCAGGCCGCTGTGGGCGCAGCAGGACTGCGATGTGTGGTTCGACGCGGTGTGCGAGAGCGTGCGCGCCTGCGTGGCGAAGAGCGGCATCGCTGCAACGGAGATCGCCGCGATGTGCGTGAGCAGCCTGTACGGCGGCGCGGGCATCCCGGTCGACGAGGCGATGCAGCCGCTGCACCCCTGCCTGATCTGGATGGACCGCCGCGCCACCGCCGAGGTCGATGCGGTGAACGCAAACGTCGACGTCGCGCGCCTGCAGGCGATCACCGGCAACGGCGTCGACAGCTACTACGGCTTCACCAAGATGCTGTGGCTCCGCGAGCACCTGCCCGAGGTCTGGGCGAAGACGCGCTGGTTCCTGCCGCCCAACAGCTACGTCAACTGGCGCCTGAGCGGCGAGCTCGCGGTGGACCACAGTTCGGCCGGCAACATCGGCGGCGTGTACGACGCGGCGCAGCGCAGCTGGTCCCACGAGGCACTCGGCATGCTGGGCATTCCGGCGCGCATGATGC
>NZ_JBFTPJ010000859.1:0-2577 GCF_056398445.1 Variovorax sp. 01T439_2 | reverse complement strand
TAGATGGAAGGCGTCGTGACGGTCGAGGTCAGGCCCTGCAGCTCGAGCGGCAGCGTGTTGACGTCGCCGATGGCTTGCGAGGTGCGGGCGATCTCGTCCCAGGACAGCGTGAAGCCGAACATGCCGATGCCGACGATCGACGGCCCGATCAGCGGCAGCACCACGAAGCGGAAGGCCTGCCACGGCGTGGCGCCGAGGTCGCGCGCGGCTTCCTCGTAGGCCGGGTTGAAGCGGTTGAACACCGCGAACATGATGAGCAGGCCGAAGGGCAGGGTCCAGGTCAGGTGGGCGCCGAGCGCGGAGCTGAAGAGGCCGAGCGCGGTGCCGTAGCCTTCGAGCAGGGTGGTGGCGTCCATTGCCGTGAGCAGGCTCTTGATGCCGGTGTCGAGCRGCCGGAACTGCAGGCCRATGCCGAGCGAGATGATGATCGACGGCATGATGAGGCTCGCCACGGTCACGAAGAAGAGGGCGTTGCTGCCCGCGAGCTTCTTGCGGAACGCGAGCCCGGCGAGCACCGACAGCACCACGGTGAAGCCCATGACCACGGCGCCGAGCGCCAGCGAGCGCCGGAAAGCCGCGCCGATGTCGACGGTGCCCAGGCCCTCGGCCAGCTTGTGGAACCAGTGCAGCGAGACGCCGCGCAAGGGGAAGGTCAGCCCGCCTTCGGGGCCCTGGAAGCTCAGGATGAAGATCGTGATCATCGGGCCGTAGAGGAACAGCACGAAGAGGGCGAACACGATCGCCAAGGGCCAGAAGCCGGGGGCTCGTTGTTCTCCGATGCGTTGGCTCATTTGTCTTCTTCCTTCAGGGCGAGTGCCGAGAACATCGGGTACTCCCCTCCGCGAATGTCCCCCGCCTTCGGCTCCTCCTTTATTTCGCTGCGGGGAGCACCCGATGCTCTCGGCACAGGGCACGCTGCTGGTTTTCGGCCGATCAACCAACGCCGCGAATAGCGCACGACACGACGAGCAGAAAAGCAAGGTCCCATCTCAGAGCTCCTTGCGAATATCAACCAGCCGCGTC
Organism: Variovorax sp. 01T439_2; assembly: GCF_056398445.1. Taxonomy (NCBI): domain Bacteria; kingdom Pseudomonadati; phylum Pseudomonadota; class Betaproteobacteria; order Burkholderiales; family Comamonadaceae; genus Variovorax; species Variovorax sp. 01T439_2. The sequence goes on along the minus strand of NZ_JBFTPJ010000859.1, from coordinate 1,554 downwards.
AGCCCCCAGATGATCATCAGCACCACCGCCAGCAGGATCACCGCGTTGGCCGCGGCCAGCGGAAACTGCAGGTACGAGGTCTGTACCTGGATGATCTTGCCGATCGATGCGATCTGCTGCCCGCCCATCACGCCGATGGTGACGAAGTCGCCCATCACGATCGTGATGACGAAGATCGAGCCGATCAGGATGCCGGTGCGCGACAGCGGCACCACCACGTTCCAGAGCGTCTGCCAGCCCGAGGCGCCCGCATCGCTGGCCGCTTCGAGCAGCGAGCGGTCGATGCGCATCATGCTGTTGAAGATCGGCACGATCATGAACATCGTGTAGAGGTGAACGAAGGCGAGCACCACCGAGAAATTGGAGAACAGCAGCCACTCGACCGGCTGGTTGACCACGCCCAGGCCCATCAGCGCCTGGTTCACCAGCCCGTTGCGGCCCAGCAGCGGCACCCACGAGATCATGCGGATCACGTTGGAAGTCCAGAACGGCACGGTGCACAGCACGAACAGCGCCGTCTGCATGCCCGGCGAGCGCACGTGGAACGCAAGGAAGTAGGCCACCGAAAACCCGACCACCAGCGTGATGCCCCACACCAGCAGGCAGAACTTGAAGGTGCTCAGGTAGGTGTTGAGCGTGACGCACAGGTCGCCGTTGTCGGTGAGATGCGAACAGCCCTCGAACAGGCTCAGGTAGTTGCGCAGCGTGACCGCGGGGATCAGCTCGTACTCGTTGAAGTTCCACAGGCTGACCATCGCGACCAGCGCCAGCGGCACCAAAAAGAACAGCAGGAACACCAGCGCGAACGGCGCCGCCTGCCACCACGCCTTGACGGCGTGGACGGACGGGCTGGGCGCATGCGCGCTGGCGGTGGGGACGCTCACGGGATCAGGCGGCGACGAACTCGTTCCACTTTCTGACCATGTATTCGTTCTCGTCCATCACCGCGTTCCAGCAGGCGATGCCGCCCATGCGCTGCTCGTAGCTGCCGCCGTCGCGCACCGCGCCGGCCTTGGCGATCACGTCGCCCTGCGGGCTCTTGATGTCCTGCGCCGCGGGCTTGCCTTCCATCCAGTAGGCCCACTCGTAGGCTTCCATCTTGGTCTTGGCGGTGTCGAGCACGGCGCTGTAGTAGCCCTGGCGGTTGAGGTACGCGCCGGCCCAGCCGTCGAGAAACCAGTTGATGAACTCATAGGCGCCGTCGAGCTTCTTGCCCGAGAGCGTGGCCGGCAGCCCGAAGCCCGAGGCCCAGGCGCGATAGCCTTCCTTGAGCGGCTGGAACGTGCAGTCGATGCCCTTGCCGCGCACGGCCGTGACCGCGGGCGACCACATCGACTGGATCACCACCTCGCCCGAGGCCATCAGGTTCACCGATTCGTTGAAGTCCTTCCACAGCGCGCGGAACTGGCCGGCCTTCTTGGCTTCGATCAGGGTCTTGATCGTGAGGTCGATCTCGGCCTTGGTCATGTTGCCCTTGTCGGCGTACTTGTGGATGCCCTTGGCCTCCACCACCATCGCGGCGTCCATGATGCCGATCGACGGAATGTTCAGGAT